>NZ_JBHXQY010000064.1:0-36064 GCF_042716955.1 Nocardiopsis sp. NPDC058631
TGGACGGCCCCGGCGGAGGAGATCGCCGCCGCGTGCAGTGCCAGGGCCTCGGTGAGCGTCGACTTACCGGCGTCGGGGTGCGAGATGACCGCGAAGGTCCTCCGGCGCCCCGCCTCGTGGGCGACCTCTGACTCCTGCTTGGTCACGCCCGCCGTGTCCACGCTCATTCCCGCTGTCCGCCCCGCCTCGTGTGCTGTCGTCCGACCGGCCCGATGGGGCCCTGTCCAGCCTACGCTCGCCGGGGCGCGGGGGCGACAGGGACCGCCCCGGGCCCGTACACCCCCGCCCGCGCCCCCGGCACCCGCACCCGGCACCCCGGTTCCCGGGCTCAGCCCTCGGGTCTCCCGGCCGCGCGCCCGCCCAGGTGGCGTTTGGAGCCGGCGGTGGTGGGACCGAGGACCGTCCCGGCGGGGAGGGGCGTGGGCGGCCTGCGGACGCGGGGAACGGCCCCGACCTGGTGGTCGTCCTCGTAGACGATCCGTCCCGGGTCCTCGGACACGGTCCTGCGGTGGGACACGCCGTGCGCGGTGAGCAGGCCCCGGAGGGCGTCCAGACGCCCGGTGAAGTGCGCGGATCCCTCCGGTTTGAACCAGGTCACGGCGCCCACCGTGTTGCCGTCCGCGTAGAACGGCGGGAGGGCCAGGGACTCCCGGAACCAGTCGTCGATGTCGAAGTAGAGCGCCTCCTCAGCCTCCGACAGCCGCCCGGCGCGGCGCAGGTGGTCGACCGCGACGAAGACGCCGACCCCGACTCCGAGGCGTCCGACGTAGTCCGCGTGGATCCTGAAGTACCGCACCATGCCCGCCAGTGTCCCCCAGGCGCCCGCCGGGGTCCAGGGACAAGGTCCCGGAGGGCGGTGGCAGCGCGTCCGGTCAGCGGGGGTCAGGCGCCCTCCGCCGCCTCGACGGCGGAGGTGACGCGGCGGATCAGCTCCTCCCGGCCCAGGTCACCGGGGTAGACGGCGACCAGCACACGGTCCCGGACCGGCCGGTCCGCGGGACGCAGGACCGGTTCTGCGGCCCGGCGGACGAACTCCATCGCGGCGTCGAAGCTCGCCCACACCTCACGCCGGTCCTGCTCCGGGCTGCGCAGCCACCCGCGCAGGACGTGGTTGTGCGCCGAGATGAGCGACGCGGCGGCCACCCCGGCGGCCAGGGACCGGTCCTCCCCGCCCCCCTGCCGGTCGGCCAGGTAACGGCTGAACGCGGCCTGGTAGCGGGCGGTCATCGCGACCTCGCGATCTCGCAGGCGGGGGTGCGCACGCATCAGCCGGTAGCGCGGCACGGTGATCTCCGGGTCCCCCAGGTACCCCTGGAGCACCAGGCGCGCGGCGGCGAACACCGAGCTCAGCGGGTCGTCGGGGGAGGCCTCCAGGAAGCGGACCACCGTGGAGAACAACTCGTCGTGCTCCGCGAAGAGGATGTCCTCCTTCGACCCGAAACGGCGGAACAGGCTCCGGCGGCTCACCCCGGTGGCGGCGGCGATCCCCTCCATCGTGGTGGCGTCGAACCCGTCCTCGGTGAACAACCGCACGGAGGCCAGCACGACCTCACGGGTGGCCACGCGCCCACCCGTCCGCTCCCCCGCCATGGCGACCCCTTCACGTCCAGAAACTGTCCAGAAGCTATCCGACTGTGTACTTCGCCCGCCCCACCCCCTATTCTGGCACTGGATGCCACAGAAAGGCACGCGGTGCCGAGAAAGGGAATCGGATGAGCGACTTCGACCTGTTCAAGACCACCGAGGAGCACGAGGAGCTGCGCGCGGCCGTGCGCTCCGTCTCCGAGGACAAGATCGCGCCCCACGCGGCCGAGGTCGACGAGAAGAGCGCCTTCCCGCAGGACGCCCTCAAGGCCCTGGTCGCCACGGACTTCCACGCGCCGCACATCGCCGAGCAGTACGACGGCGTCGGCGCCGACGCCCTGGCCACCTGCATCGTCATCGAGGAGGTCGCCCGCGTCTGTGCCTCCTCCTCCCTGATCCCCGCCGTCAACAAACTCGGCACCATGCCCCTGATCCTGGGCGCCTCCGACGAGGTCAAGCAGCGCTACCTGCCCGAGGTCGCGAGCGGCAGGGCGATGTTCTCCTACGGCCTGTCCGAGCGCGAGGCCGGCTCCGACACCGCGAGCATGCGCAGCCAGGCCGTGGCCGACGGCGACGACTGGGTCCTCAACGGCCAGAAGTCCTGGATCACCAACGCCGGCGTCAGCGAGTACTACACGGTCCTCGCCGTGACCGACCCCGAGGGCCCGCGCGGGCGCAACATCTCCGCGTTCGTCCTCCACGCCGACGACGAGGGCTTCACCCTGGGCGAGCCCGAGCGCAAGCTCGGCATCAAGGGCTCCCCCACCCGTGAGCTGTTCTTCGACAACGTGCGGATCCCCGGCGACCGCATCGTCGGCGCCCCCGGCGAGGGTCTCAAGATCGCCCTGCGCACCCTCGACCACACCCGCGTCACCATCGGCGCGCAGGCCGTCGGTATCGCCCAGGGCGCCCTGGACCACGCCGTGGCCTACGTCAAGGAGCGCAAGCAGTTCGGCAAGGCCGTCTCCGACTTCCAGGGGATCCAGTTCATGCTCGCCGACATGGCGATGAAGCTGGAGACCGCGAGGCAGATGGTCTACGTGGCCGCCGCCAAGTCCGAACGGGGCGACGACGACCTGGCCTTCTACGGCGCCGCCGCCAAGTGCTACGCCTCCGACGCCGCCATGGAGATCACGACCGACGCGGTGCAGCTGCTCGGTGGCGCGGGCTACGTCAAGGACTTCCCGCTGGAGCGCATGATGCGCGACGCGAAGATCACCCAGATCTACGAGGGCACCAACCAGATCCAGCGCATGGTGATGGCCCGCCAGCTCCTCAAGAAGTAGGCGGTCCCACGAGCGAGCGCCCGCCCCCGTGGGGCGGGCGCCTCCGTCCGAGGGCGGAGGGCACCCCCGTCAAGGAGCCTTGACCTTCGGCACACCGCCCTTGCGGCCGATGGAGAAGGCGATCCGATACACGTCCGGCAGGTCGAGCCGCCCGTCCTTGCGCCTGCGCATGACACCGAGTTCGATGAGCTCGCCGATCAGTTCCGGATAGGCGTCGGGGTTGCGCGGACCCGTGCGGACCTGCTCGTCATCGATACCACCGCGCCGGGCCTCTCGTTCCAGTTTCTGCGACAGCTCCCCGGTCTCCCATCGCCTGATGACCTCGGACTGTTCGATCGGAACCTGCTCACCTCTCAGCGGTGCGATCGCTGTTTTCACCCAGGGGAGGTCCTCGCCGATTTCCAGGACCCGTGTCCCCGAAGCGTCTTGTACTCCCCGTCGGATGCCCTCGAAATGCACGGCGTGATCGTGGTTCGTGTAGTCGCCCAGGGTCACGTTCACGGCAGTGCGCAGCGCGCTGAGGAAACTCCGAGGGCTTACCTGTTCGGTACCGTCCATCAAGTGGTTCGGAAGCCAGGTATACGTGTGACCCTTGCGGAAGTTCGCCCCCATGTAGGGACCGGCGATCTTGGTGAACTCCTCCTTCTGGACCCCGGGGTCCACGAGGAGCCCGGCCGGGGGCAGGTGACGGTCGACCGTCTCGTTGCGCCATCCTTCACGCTGGGCCCGGAACTCGGCTGACCGCTCCGCCGATCCCCGGTTCCCGAGGTGGTGAAAGAACAGGCCGTAGAGGTTGGTCGTCGACCAGGTCAGATCGGCCGCGTTGGCGCTGAGCTTCGAGGCGTCGGGAAACTGTCTCCCACCGCTCTCGAACATGTCCGGGCGAATGAACACCTTGAAGCGCAGGTTCCTCGTGCTCAGACGCATTTCGAGAGCTAGCCTCAACAGGCCGCTCACGAGCCGGTCGGCCTGCGCGCGCTCCCTGTGCAGATGTTCCAAGGCGTCGAAGAGCACCAGGCGGGTCACCCCGGCAGCCCCGGCCTCCCGATCCGCCCGAGCGACCGCGGCGTCACGGGCGTCCGGGTTGTCGCGCGTCCATCGCACGCGCTCCTCCCACTTCGGGAGCTCGCGAAGCTCGGACACACCAAGGGCGACCAGAAGCACGCTGTTCCACAGGTCGGCCGGACGGCTACCCGATTCCAGGAGCTTGTGCATTGAGGAAGAGCTCGGATAGAGCCCTGGTTCCAGATCCGCCCCGAATCCGGCAGTAGCGGACACCCTGGTCAGACGACCGATCTGGTACTCCTCGGCCGCGATCAGACGGAGCTTGCGTCTGAGCAACGAGCGGAACCAGAACGTCTTGCCGACGCCGCGCCCGCCCCGGACCACGGTCACCTCGGGGTCCAGTGCCAGGCGGTGACTGGTCGGGGTGAAGAGGGTGTGCGGGCTCGGAACCTCCGTGTCAGCATCCGTCGCGCCGGGCAACGCCTCGTCCAACAGCGCGCGTACGTCGACCGGGCTCATTCTTTGGCTCATGGGGTGTCCTCGTTCATGACGAGTCGGCCCGCGACGCTCAGGAACTCCTCGTAGGCCGCGTGGACGAAGGGCTGTTCGCACCAGTCGGGGCTGCGCCCGCTGTCGAGCCCGACCAGGTCGGCGGTGAAAAGGATGGGGATCGGGGCGTGGGGAGCGGACTCGTCCTCCAAGTCCGGATTGAACGCCTCGCCCTCGTCCCTGGCGGGCACATCGTCGTAGATCAGGGAAAAGGCCTGCATGGCGTGGTCCCTGAAGGATGCCAGATACTCTCCGCTGCGGTTGGCCGGGACCATGGAGGCGACGACCCTGAGCTTCTCCCGGACGTTCTCGGCTTGTCCTGACTCCTGCCATTCCTGGAACAGGTCCTCGTAGCCTCGCCACGTCTGTCCGTTGTCGGAGCCGAACAGCAGGGCCAGGTCACAGAGCCTGGAGATCGCCACTGCGGCGATGTCGTGGATCCCCGCACGGCTGTCGAGCAGGACGGCGTCCGGACGCCTACTCAGGTCGGCGACCCGCTTTTCGCAGGCGGCCACCGCCTCTTCGAGACGGTCCGCGAACCCCAGGGGGCCCTCCCCCGCTCTGGGAACATCCGCGTAGACCCGGTTGAGTTTGTCCACATAGGAGTAAGGGGCGTCGTGGGGACCTCTGAACCCACCACCGCGCGCGGGAGCCACCCAGAGCTCGCCGTTGCCCTCCACGGACAAATGAGACGCCCGCACGACCAGGTCCAGGTCATCCGCGTTGCCTACCGCAGCCTCCACGAGGTAGTCGACCACCCCGTAGGCAGGGACGTGGTCTTCGTCCAACAGCAACGGGCCGGCCCCCGGGGATTCGAGATCCAGGTCCACGATGAGCACGCACCGGCCCTGACCCGCGAGGTGTCTGCCGAGGAGATAGGTCGCGGTCGACCGCCCCACCCCACCCTTGAAGCCGTACAGGGTCGTGCGGGCCGTTGATGTTCTGTCCGGCCCCGGCTCGGGCGGGAGAGGGATGACCTTGGACCACTCCTCACCCACGACCGTGTTGTCCAGAAGGTAGACGTTCCCCGCGCCTTCAGGAGATGCCGACGCGAGAACCCTGCGTGGAGACTCCAGAAGGGACTCCGGTGCGAAGAGCTCCGATCCCAGAAGCAGCGGGTCCTCGGAGGCGTAGTTGCCGAGATCCTGCCGGAGCCGCTCCCGCCAGCCCTCCACCTGTTCGAGGCCCCGCGTCGTGTCGCGGTCGTCGAGGATCAGGGTGAACCGGCCCACGAAGTCGCGTACCACCAGGACCGTGATGCCGGTTCCAGCGATCGCCCGGGCCGTCGCACGAGCACGCGGCGCGGCCTCGTCGAAACGGACGGTGTCGTGATTCACCGCAGTCCTCCGACCACGAGAGCCTGTTGGTGGAGTGAGAGCATCCCACGAGCTGCTTGCCTGCGCTCCGCGAGGACATCCGCGTCCACCAGAGGATTTCCACGGTAGCGATGCGCCACGCTGTATCCGGTGAAGGGATTGGCCACACCCATGGCCGAGACGAGTCTGGTCGCGGAACGGCCCTGGGCATGCAGGGCCGCGCGATCCCACACACCGGGCAGATGGCTCAGGCTTTTCGAACCGAGGATGGGTTTGTCCTTGTGGTCCATCGTCGCTCCGAGGTATCTGAGCAGGAGACTCTTGAGAGCACACTCCACCGAGAAGCCGTAGTGGTAGTCGGCGTTGGGTAGTCGGTTGTTGGCCCGAAGAAGCTCCGCATCGTCGAAATGACGTCGTGAGGCCCCCGCGAACTCCCGTGCATGATCTGTCCCGGACACGCCGAAATCCTATCGATGGCCCCCTCCCTGCGGACCGTTTCCCACGAGACTCCTGTACGCGGGAAACCGGGCCCGCCCGCACCGGCTCAGAGCACGGACTCCCGCATGAAGCGGGCCAGCGGGATGGGGTCGCGCTTGAGGGCCGACCGCACGCCCTCGGTGACCTCCGCGGCCCGGCCGGCGACGGCGGCGGCGAAGCGCTCGTTGAGGGTGTCGATGTACCTGTCGCCCCAGCCCCGGTTGGTGGCGCGGAAGTAGAAGCCCGCCTCGTCCACGGACTTGAACCGCCACACGGGGCTCTCCGTGCCCTTGGTCCGCTTGACCACCTCCCGGAAGGTGAGGGCCTGCGGGCCGGTCAGCGTGTACTCACGGCGCTCGTGGCCATCGCCCAGCAGTGCGGCGACGGCGGTGTCGGCGACGTCGCGGGCGTCGACGAAGCTCACCTCGGTCCGGCGCTTGACGGGGAGTTCGAGGCGGCCGTTGCGGGACCGGGCCAGGCTCGCGAACGTGCCCTCCGTGAAGTCCTGGAACAGCCAGTTGGGCCGCAGGACCGTCCACGTCCCGAACAGGTCCTTGGCCCGCAGCTCGGCGGCGCGCTGGTCCGAGTCGGAGGGTGCGTGCTCCGTGCCCATGGCCGACATGACCACGGCCCTGTCGACCCCGGCCTCGGCCGCCTTCTCCAGGAACCCGGCGACCCGGCTGCCCAGGGCGCTGCCGACCGGCGTCACCACGAAGACGCTGCTCACGCCTTTGAGGACCTCGTCCCAGTTGGAGGTGTCGGTCCAGTCCAGGCGCGTCCGGGAGGTGCGGGACGCTCCCGTCGCGGGCAGTCCGCGCCGCGTCAGCTCGGTGAGGACGCGGCGACCCACCATTCCGGTGGCTCCGGTGACCAGTGTGCTCATTGGAACCACCGTACCGACGGCGCACGGCTCACCGGACACGAACCGCTCACGGGGACGCGATTTCGGGCATCGCCCCGGGACACCGGGGGGCGTCCGTGCGGCCCGCCGTCCGCACGTCCACCGACCGTCCGCGGTGCCCGGCCACCTGCCCCGACGCCCCGAACGGGTGACCAAAGTATGGACCTGGCCGCCATCGGTAGGGCGTACCGCCGGGGGCCCGCCCGTGGCGGGAAGCCGAACGTAGACTTCACAGCGATGAACGCTTCCACGGTGACCGGTGCGCAGCGGTGCAATGCGCGTGACTGGATCGTGGACCTGTCCATGTTCCTGCTCGCTCTCACCTACGCGGTGATGACCTCCCTCGAACTGCCCGGAACCGCTCCCCCCGGCGCCGGGTTCGGTACGGAACTGGTGGCACCGGGGCCGCCGTCCACCTGGTTGGAGGGCGCGGGGCGCCTGGCCTCGTTCCTGGCCTGCCTGTCCCTCTGGTGGCGCCGCCGGTGGCCGGTCCAGCTCGCCGTCGCCCTGGTGGTGGCCTCCGCCGTGTTCCCGCTGGCCACGGGCGCGATGCTCATCGCCCTGTTCTCCCTGGCCGTGCACCGCTCGCCGCACACCAGCCTGGCCGTGTTCGGGGTGAGCGCGGCCACCGCCTACCTGCACGCGGTCCTGTGGCCGGACCCGCACCTGCCGCTCGTGGTCGTCGTGCTGCTGGGCGTGGCCGTCCAGGGTGCCGTCATCGGCTGGGGGCTGACCGTCCACCACCGGCGCGAGCTGGTGGAGTCGCTGCGCGACCGTGCCGTGCACGCGGAGACCGAGGCGCAGCTGCGGGCCGAGCATGCCCAGCACCAGGTCAGGGAGGCGATGGCCCGTGAGATCCACGACGTGCTCGGGCACCGGCTGTCGCTGCTCAGCGTGCACGCCGGAGCCCTGGAGTACCGGCCCGACGCCCCTTCCGAGGAGGTCGCCCGGTCGGCGAAGGTGATCCGTGAGAGCGCCCACCAGGCCCTCCAGGACCTGCGGGAGGTGATCGGGGTCCTGCGCGCGCCCGTCGGGGAGCTCCCGCAGCCGACCATGGCCGACCTCCAGCAGCTGGTGGAGGAGGCCGACGAGGTCGGTGCCCGCGTGGAGTTCGCGCAGGAGCACACCGGGACGGTCCCGGAGCGTGCGGGCCGGACCGCCTACCGGATCGTCCAGGAGGGGCTGACGAACGTGCGCAAGCACTCCCCCGGTGCGGACACCCGTGTCCGGGTGAGGGGTGCCCCCGGCGAGGGCCTCGTGGTGGAGGTGCTCAACGGCCCCTCCCCCGAGCCGCGCCACCCGTCCTCCGGCCGCGGTTCGGGCCGGGGCCTGGTCGGCCTGGCGGAGCGGGTCTCCCTCGCGTCGGGGCGTCTGGAGCACGGACCGGCCGCCGGTGGTGGCTGGCGCCTGTACGCCTGGCTACCGTGGCCCGTATGAGTCGAACAGAGCGGGGTGCCAGGGAGATCGGGGTCGTGATCGTCGACGACGACGCGCTCGTCCGGGTCGGCCTGGTGATGATGATGGGCGGCGCGCCCGACATCCGGGTGCTGGGCGAGGCCGAGGACGGCGGGGCGGTCCTCGACCTGGTCGCGCGGTACTCCCCCGACGTGGTGCTGATGGACATCCGCATGCCGACGGTGGACGGCCTGACCGCCACGGAGCGGCTGCGCGCGCTGGAGGACCCTCCCGAGGTGCTGGTGCTGACGACCTTCGACGCCGACGAGCACGTGTTGCGCGCGCTGCGGGCGGGCGCGGCCGGGTTCCTGCTCAAGGACACCCCTCCGACGGAGATCGTGGAGTCGGTGCGGCAGGTGTCCCGGGGCATGTCGGTACTCTCCCCCGCCGTGACGCGCCGCCTGGTCGACCGGGTGGGCTCCAGCGACCACGGAGCGCGGGCGGGCCGGGCACGGGAGCGGCTGGCGGCGCTGAACGGCCGCGAGCTGGAGGTGGCGGTGGCGGTCGGCGGGGGCCGGTCCAACGCCGACATCGCGTCGCGCCTCTTCCTCAGCGTGCCGACGGTCAAGACGCACGTGTCGAGCATCCTGACCAAGCTGGGGCTGAACAACCGGGTCCAGGTGGCGCTCCTGGTGCACGACGCGCAACTCCTGGACGGCGGCGACGGCTGAGGCCTGCGGAGGGAAGGGCCCGCGGCCTGCGGAGGGAAGGGCCCGCGGCCTGCGGAGGGAAGGGCCCGCGGCCTCCGGCGCGCCCCCGCGTACTGCCTCCCGGTGCGCGGGAGTCCCCGTCTCCATGACGGGTAGGGCCCGTACCGGGCGCTCCCTGACGGGAGCCGCCCCGGGGAGGGAGGACCTGATGGAGGACAGCCATGACCACACCGGTGTGCTCGACGCCGTCATGGAACGGGTGCGTTCCCACATCGGCGAGGGGAGGGTCGCGGACTACATCCCCGAACTGGCCGGCGTGGACCCGGACGAGTTCGGGTTCGCGATGGCCACCGTGGACGGCGACCTGTACAGCGTCGGCGACCACGCCCGCACCCGCTTCTCCATGCAGAGCATCACCAAGGTGTTCACCCTGGCCCTGGTGATGCACGGCCACTCGGGCTCCGACGTGTGGAAGCGGGTCCACCGGGAACCGTCGGGCAACGCCTTCAACTCCCTCCACCAGCTGGAGTTCGAGAACGGCGTTCCGCGCAACCCCATGATCAACCCGGGGGCGCTCATCGTCACCGACCAGCTCCTGTCCGACACCGGGGACTCGGCCGGCGCGCTGCAGGATCTGCTGTGCGCGGAGACCGGTGACCCCGGTCTGCACGCGGACAACCTGGTCGCGGAGTCCGAGACCAGGAGCGGAGACCGCAACCGTGCGCTGGCCTATCTCATGGCGAGCTTCGGCACCATCAGGAATCCGGTTCCGGAGGTGCTGGACCACTACTTCCGGCAGTGCTCGATCACCATCAGCTGCGAGGAGCTGGCCCGCGCCGGCCTGTTCCTGGCCCGCCGGGGCAGGCGGTCGGACGGTTCGGAACTGCTCAGCCCCTCCGACGCCCGCCGGATCCTGGCGGTGATGCTCACCTGCGGCACCTACGACGCCGCGGGAGAGTTCGCCTACCGGGTCGGGCTCCCCTGCAAGAGCGGTGTGGGCGGCGGCATCCTCGCGGTCGTTCCCGGTGTCTGCACCGTGGCGGCGTGGGGGCCGGGGCTGGACGAGAAGGGCAACTCGGTGACGGCGGCGCTGGCCCTGGAGGCCTTCACAGACGTCACCGGCTGCTCGGTGTTCTGACCCGGCCGAGGGTGCCGGTGACGCCTCGGCGGCGACCGGCCCGGACCCGCCCGGACGCGGGCCCGGGTGGGGGCGACGGGCACACCCCGCCGGGTCAGGCGTCCGGGTCGAAGGTCTCCGACATGTGGTCGAGCATCTCCCGGTTGAGGTCCGGGTGGTCGTTGCTGGCCACCAGGAACAGGGCGTAGCCCCTGTCCTCGGTGTGGAAGCCCCGGTTGATGCCGTGCATGCGGCCGCCGCTGCCGTCGTAGGTGAACTCCCAGTCGGCCGCGCTGACGTAGTCGTCGGCCCAGTCGGCATCGACGTCCTCGATACCGGCGAGGTCGTAGCCCGGGAAGTTGCCGCGCACGCCGGGCTCGGCGGCGCGCCAGTCGTCACCGGCGTCGGGGTTGGGGTTGTCCGTGTACTCCACGAGCAGGTAACCGCCGTCGGGGTTGCGGAAGTAGACCTGGAGCCCCGACCGCTCGATGTCCCAGTCCTCCGGGACGTCCACGGCGAACCCGTTCTCGTCCTCGTGGCGGACGAGGTGGTCCCACCGGTCCTCCTCCTCGTCCTCCTCCTCCGTCTCCGCCTCGTCCTCCGCCTCGGCGGGAGGGTCGGAGGAGGGTTCCGGTTCCTCCTCCGCGGCGGCGCCCCCCTCCTCCTCGGAGGGTTCGGCACCGGCCTGCTCGGTGTCGCCGACGAGTCCGGCACCGGAGTCACCGGACCGGTTCATGCTCACCAGGACGCCTGTGGTCGCACCGGCGATCAGCAGGACGGTCACGAGCGCGATCAGCAGCAGGGGACCGCGCCGCCGGCCGGAGCGCTCACGCGGGGGGCGGGTGGCGGCGGAGGGTTCGGGGGCGGGCGCGGGGGGCTCGGCGCGGGCTGCCGACTCGACCGCGACGGGCTCCTCCTCGGACCTCGTCGTGGTCAGGGTCGGGGCGGGCGTCTCCGCGGGGGTGTCGGCGGCGTCCCGGATCTCGCGGAGCCAGGTGCGGACCTCGCTCACGGACGGCCTGTCCTCGGGCCGCTTCTCGCACAGGGACTCCAGGACCGGGCGCAGCGGACCGGCGTTGACCGCGTCGGGCAGGTCCTGGGTGACGATGGCGGTCAGCGTCGCCATGGGGGTCGGCCGGTCGAACGGGAGCGTGCCCTCGACCGCCTGGTAGAGGGTGATGCCCAGGGCCCACATGTCGGAGGCCGGGGTGGCCGCGTGCCCGTGCGCGATCTCCGGCGCCAGGTAGCTCGGCGACCCGATCAGCAGACCGGTGCTGGTGAGGTGGGTGGAGCCGTCGAGGTGGGCGATACCGAAGTCGGTCAGGACGGCCCGGTCGTTCCCGGCGATGAGCACGTTGCCCGGTTTGATGTCGCGGTGCACGATGCCCCGTGCGTGTGCTTCGGCCAGCCCGGCCGCCATCTGCCCGCCGACGTCGGCGACCCTCTTCGTGGGGAGGGCCCCGTCGGAGCGGATGAGGTCGCCCAGGGACGGGCCCCGGACGAGTTCCATCACGATCCACGGGCGGCCGTCCTCCTCGGCCACGTCGAACACGGTGATGATGGACGGATGGCTGAGCTGCGCGGCGCTGCGCGCCTCGCGCAGCATCCGGGTGCGCAGCACGTCCACCTCGTGCGCCGGGAGGTTGGGGGGTGTGGTCAGTTCCTTGACCGCGACCGGGCGGTCGAGAAGGGTGTCGGTACCCCGCCAGACGCGTCCCATGCCGCCGGCTCCGATGACCTCGTCCAGGCGGTACCGGTTGGCCAGGAGGCGGCCGGGGTCGGCTTCCGAACTGTTCGTCAAGGCGCGATTCCTCTGTGGGGGGAGGGCGGTGTGGGAGGGGTCCGGAACGTGGGGGGAGAGATCCGGGGACGCCACGATTCTAGGAGCTGGGGGCGACTCCTGCCGCTTCTCACGGGGGTGTCATGTCTGTTGCCGTGCGCGGAGGTGACCCCGTGGAACCTCTCTGAAATGCGAGGATCCCGCCGGGGACACCCGGGGGTGTCCATCCGGCGGGACCGAATCACCGGGAGTGTCACACCCGGAACCCGTTCAATGGAGACGCACGGGCAGGGTCTCGACCCCGGAGACGATGATCGAGGGCAGCGGGGAGAGCTCCTCGGAGCGCACTGCCGCGTCGAGCTGGGGAAAGCGCCCGAACAGGCGGGGCAGCAGCTCGTTGACCTCCAGGCGGGCCAGGCTCGCGCCCAGGCAGAAGTGCCGCCCGTGCGAGAACGTCAGGTGCGAGGCGTCCTCACGGGTGACGTCGAACTCGTCGGCGGTCTCGCCGTACCGCGCCCTGTCCCGGCCCGCCGACCCGTAGCCCAGCAGCAGCGGCTCACCCGCCGGAACGCTCACCCCTGCCAGCACCACGTCCTCGGTCGTGTAGCGCATGGGTACGAACCCTCCCGGGCTGTCCCAGCGCAGCACCTCCTCGGTCACCCTGGACCATTCGACCTTGCCCTCCACGACCGCGTCGAGCTGGTCGCGGTGGTCCACCAGGGCGCGGATCGCGTTGGTGATGAGGTTCATCGTGGTCTCGTAGCCCGCGCTGATGATGAGAACCAGGCTCCAGAGCAGCTCGTCCTCGCTGAGCTTGTCGCCCTCGTCGCGGGCGGCGATGAGGGCGGAGGTCAGGTCGTCGGCGGGCTCGGCGCGCTTGGCGGCGACCAGCTCGGTGAGCAGGCCCCACATCTGCATGAACGCCGTCATCGCCTCCTCCGGCGTGACGCTCTGGTCGAAGAACGAGCTGACCAGGCCGTGGAGCTCCGGGCGGGTCTCCTCCGCCAGGCCGAACAGGTCGCTGATGACCGTCATCGGCAGCGGTTGCGCCACCAGGGCCCTGATGTCGACCACGCCGTCCGTGCTGCGCCCGGCCGCGGCCTCGGCCTCGTCCAGCAGGGAGTCGACGATCGCCACGACGCTTCCGCGCATGCGGTCGATCCGGCGGGGGGTGAACGCCTTCGAGACGAGCTTGCGCAGACGGGTGTGGTCCTCGCCGTCGCTGGTCAGCATGTTCTCGGCGATGATCCAGGAGATCAGCGGCCAGTCCGCCGGGACCTCACCCGCGTTGAACGCCCTCCAGTGCCTCTTGTCCTTCTGGACCCGCGGGTCGGCCAGGACCTCGGTGACCGCGGCGTGCGTGGTCACGACCCACGCAGCAACCTCACCAGGAAGTTCGACAGGGACGACAGGGGCGAGTTCCCTGAGGTGGGCTGCTTGCGCGCGGAGGTTTCCGGGGGCGATTGCGACGGGCTCCAAGGGGTTCCTTCCACAGGCGTACGGGTCATAGGGGGCTGCGGGGAGAAGAGGACGGGGAGTTCGACGGGGATCCAGGACAGCCCGGTCAGGTGCCAGCGCAGATCCTCCGTCGGGACCGCGAGGCGCAGGCCGGGGAGCCGGGTGAGGAGGGTGCGCGTGGCGATGGTCGCGATGGCGGTGGCCTCGTCCCGGGCGGGGCAGCGGTGCGGGCCCGCCCCCCAGGCCACGTGGGCGCGGTTGGAGGTCTCCGCCATCTGCTCCGCGTTCTCCTGCAGGAAGAAGTGGTTCGCGGCGGCGAAACCGAGCAGGATCGGCGATCCGGCCTCGATGACCCGGCCCCCGCCGAGGGGTATGTCGACGCGGGGGTAGATGGCCGGGTAGTTGGTGATCGGGGGGTCCTCCCACAGGACCCGGTCGACGAGCTCGCCGAGGGCGGCGTCCGAGAGGGACACGGCGTTGCCCCCGGTGACCGCGGGGTCGGCGAGGACCGCGCGGACCGCCGCGTTGATGAGGTTCGACGTCGGCTCGTTGGCTGCCGCGACGACGAGGAGGAGCTGCATGATCACCTCCTCGTCGCTGAGCCCGGCGCGGTGCCGGATCAGCCTGGAGGTGACGTCGTCGCCGGGAGCCCGGTGCTTGTCGGACACCACCTCGGACAGGGCGCGTTCGGCCTCGGCGTTGGACTTCTCGGCGTCCACGCCCAGCCACAGGTTGCGCATGGCGGTGACGAAGCGCAGGCCCTGGTCCTGGTCGAACCCGAAGAGGTCGTTCATGACCAGCAGCGGGAGCATCCGAGCGTACTCGTTGAGGGCGTCCGCGTGGCCTCGTTCGCAGAACTCGTCGATGAGCCGGTCGGCGTACCTGGCGGTGATCCGGCCGAGGTGGTCGGCGCTGACGGCGCCGAGGCTGTCGGTGATCGCCCGCCGGTAGCGCTGGTGCTCGGTCCCGTCCACGAACAGGGCGTTGGGGCGCGGGGCCATCATCGGCAGCAGGGGGGAGTCCGGGTGGACCCGCCCCTCGGCGAAGTCCCGCCACAGCCGCGCGTCATGGGTGAAGGCGGTGGTGTCCCGCGACCAGGAGATGAGGGTGGAGTAGTCCGTCACGAGCCACCCGTGCACACCCGGTTCGAGTTCGACCGGGACCACGGGTCCGTGCTCGGCGCGCATCCTGGCGTACACGGCGTAGGGGTCGGGGTGCGGATCGCTCTGGTGCAGTGCTGCGTGGGGACAACCAGAAGACACGGGGACCTCGGGGGGTGTTGGTCGGGTACGGGCTGGGGGTCCGTCCTTCGTGTTCGGCGGGGCTGCCGGGTACGGCGGTGTCGCTCCCGGCCACGCGTGTGGGGGCCGTGGCCGGTGTTCACTCCGCGCACACCCTAGCGGCCCGCCCCAGAGGAAGCGAGACCTGGGTCACCCTCCGAATCCCCGAAATCAGGGGCTGCCTGCTGTTGTGCCGCCGGATTACTCCCGGTGTCGATGTCTCCTCGCGCGCCCACGGGGGGTGAACCGAGTACGGCCGGAAGGGGTGACGCGTCTTCGTCCGATGAGGAATTCCTTCCTCGGATGAAAGCCGGCGCCGCAGGGGCCGATGCCGGCCGCTACCCCCTCCGGCCCTGGGCCGGGAACTCCTCGGTGCCGATCACGTGGAGAAGGTCCAGCCGCTCCCGGCTCTCGGCGTCAACAGGGGTGAGGACGAGAAGCTGCTGGTTCCGGTCGGGTGTCATCAGCGTCTCGCAGTCCATCGTCATGCGTCCGACCCGCGGATGGAGGAAGGTCTTGCGGTCGACCCGGCGGACCGCGACCTCGTAGTCCTCCCAGAACCCGCGGAATTCCGCGCTCGCGGCGAGCAGCCGGTTCACCAGCCCGCGCACCTCCGGGTTGCCGGACCTGCGCGCCGCGGTGGCGCGCAGGTCGGCGACCAGCCGGCGGGACCGGCGCTCCCGCTCCTCCGGCGGCACGACAGCCAGGCGCTTCCCTTCGACGAACCACCGGTGGACGGGGTAGCGGTGGTCACCCGACAGACCGGTGTGGTCGCCGGAGAGCAGGATCGACGCCCGGTTCTGGGCGAGCGCCTCACCGAGGTCGGAGACGACCAGCGCGGGCGTGCCGCCGAGCAGATCGAGGAGGCGCACCAGCCCGGCCCGCGCCATCCGTGCCACACCCTCGGCGGGCGGGGGCCGGTGGCCGGCGAGGTGGAAGAGGTGGTCGCACTCGTCGTCGGTCAGGCGCAGCGCCCTGGCCAGGGCGCTGAGCAGCTGCTCCGAGGGCTGGCTGCTGCGCCCCTGCTCCAGCCGGACCACGTAGTCGACCGACATCCCGGCGAGTATGGCCACCTCCTCACGGCGCAGTCCGGCGGTGCGGCGGCGGGGCCCCTCCGCGATACCGACGTCGGTGGGACGCACCGCCGCACGGCGGCGGCGCAGGAATTCGGCGAGCTGGGCGCGTTGCATCACTCCATGGTGCGCCGCGCGGCCCCATGGATCCAGGGAGCGCCGCTCCCATGATGAACGATCCGATTCCGCCCGGCGCGCCCGGAGCACAGTATGGAGCCGTGACAAGCGAGAACGACGCGAAGGAGATCGACATGCAGACCCGTACCCTCGGCCGCACCGGTCCGGCCGTCTCCGCCCTGGGGCTGGGCGGCATGGCCATGTCCCACGCCTACGGGCAGGCCGACCGGGCGGAGAGCATCGCCACCGTGCACGCCGCGCTGGACGCAGGAGTGACGCTGATCGACACCGCGGACTTCTACGCCGCGGGCCACAACGAGCTGTTGCTGGCCGAGGCCCTGCGCGGCCGGAACCGCGAGGACTACCAGCTCAGCGTCAAGTTCGGCATGTTGATCGCGCCCGGCGGCGGCTTGGCCGGACAGGACGCCCGCCCGGAAGCGGTGAAGAACTTCCTGGCCCACACGCTGACCCGGTTGGGCACCGACCACGTCGACGTCTACCGCCCCGGGCGGATGGATCCGGCGGTGCCGATCGAGGAGACCGTGGGTGCGGTCAAGGAGCTGATCGAGGCCGGCTACGTCCGCCACCTCGGCCTCTCCGAGGTCGATGCCTCCGTGATCCGCCGGGCCCACGCCGTGCAGCCGGTGGCCGACCTCCAGATCGAGTACTCGCTGTTCTCCCGCGCCGTGGAGGACGAGGTACTCCCGACGCTGCGCGAACTCGGCATCGGCATGACCGCCTACGGCGTGCTCAGCCGCGGTCTGCTGTCCGGCCGCTGGTCGCCCGGCGCCGCGGGAGACCGTCGCGCCCAGATGCCCCGCTTCTCCGAGGACAACGTCGCGCACAACCTCGCCCTGGTCGAGACCCTGCGCCCGATCGCCGAGGCCAGGGGCCTGACTCTCGCCCAGCTCGCCATCGCGTGGGTGGCGGCCCAGGGCCCGGACATCGTCCCGCTGATCGGCGCGCGCACCCGCGAGCGCCTGGCCGAGGCGCTCCCGTCGCTCGACGCCGCCCTCACCGCCGAGGACCTCGCGGAGATCGAGAAGACCGTCCCCCGCGGTGCGGCCCGCGGCGACCGCTACCCGTCCCACTTCATGGCGAGCCTCGGCGTGGGCAACTGAGCCGGAGCACCACCAGGCGCCCTCGGCCGGTTCTCCCGCGGGCGCCTGCCCGCGCGCAGGCCGCCGCCGACGCGTACGACCTGGAGGTGCGGGGCGGGCAGGGCCGCCCCGCACCGGTGGGCCCGTGACGACCCGGCCCGGCCGCCGAGCCTGCCGGGGCGAACCCCGCTCCGTTCCGAGGACAGCGGCGCCTAACGGGCGGGCGGGGCGGCGTCCACGTGGTCCGACAGCGGCCGGAACCTGCGCAGGCGCTGGCTGTTGGTCACCACGAACACGCTGGACACGGCCATCGCCGCACCGGCGAGCATCGGGTTGAGCAGTCCTGCGGCCGCCAGCGGCAGCGCCGCCGCGTTGTAGGCGAACGCCCAGAACAGGTTGCCCTTGATGGTGGCGAGCGTGCGGCGGGAGAGGCGGACCGCGTCCGCCGCCGCCCGCAGGTCCCCGCGCACCAGGGTCAGGTCCCCGGCCTCGATCGCCACGTCGGTGCCGGTGCCCATGGACAGCCCCAGGTCGGCCTGGGCGAGTGCGGCGGCGTCGTTGACCCCGTCGCCGACCATCGCCACGGTGCGGCCCTCGGCCTGGAGGCGGGTGACGACGTCGACCTTGTCCTTGGGCATCACCTCCGAGAAGACCTCGTCGATACCGACCTCCGCGGCCACGGAGCGGGCCACCGCCTCGTTGTCACCGGTCAGCAGGATCGGGGTGAGACCGAGGTCGCGGAACTGGCGGACCGCTTCGGCACTGGTGGGCTTGACGGTGTCGGCCACCACCAGCACCCCCCGGGCGCGGCCGTCCCAGCCGACGGCGACGGCGGTGCGCCCCTCGGCCCTGGCCGCCTCCAGTGCCCGGGACAGCTCCGCGGGCAGCGCCTGCGACCACTCCTCCAGCAGTGCGGTCCGGCCGACCAGGACGGCGTGGCCGTCCACGACCCCCCGCACGCCGAGGCCCTCGATGTTGGCGAAGTCCTCGGGCACGGGCAGGGCGCCCACCCGGACGCGGGCCCCGGAGGCGACCGCCCGGGCGACGGGGTGCTCGGACGCGTTCTCCAGCGCCCCGGCCAGGCGGAGGACCTCCTCCTCGTCCTCGCCGTCGGCGACGGCCACCCCGGTCAGAGCCATCTTCCCGGTGGTGACGGTGCCGGTCTTGTCCAGGACGACGGTGTCCACGCGGCGGGTGCTCTCCAGGACCTCCGGGCCCTTGATGAGGATGCCGAGCTGGGCGCCCCGGCCGGTGCCCACCATCAGGGCCATGGGCGTGGCCAGGCCCAGGGCGCAGGGGCAGGCGATGATCAGGACCGCGACGGCGGCGGTGAAGGCGGCCGCGGCGGGTTCGCCGGTGCCGAGCCAGAATCCGAGCGTGGCCGTCGCGATCATGATGGCGACCGGGACGAACACCCCGGAGACCCGGTCGGCGAGGCGCTGGACGGCCGCCTTGCCGTTCTGGGCGTCCTCCACCAGGCGCGCCATCTGGGCGAGCTGGGTGTCGGAGCCGACCCGGGTGGCCCGCACGACGAGGCGGCCCCCGGCGTTGACGGTCGCCCCGGCGACGGCGCTGCCGGGGGAGACCTCCACCGGCACGGACTCACCGGTGAGCATGCTCATGTCGACGGCGGAGGTGCCCTCCTCGACCGTGCCGTCGGTGGCGATCTTCTCTCCGGGGCGGACCAGGAACCGGTCGCCGGCGGAGAGGTCCGCCACGGGCACCAGTTCCTCACGGGCGGAGGGCCCCTCCCCGCGCAGGACGGTGACCTCCTTGGCCCCGAGTTCGAGCAGGGAGCGCAGGGCGGCTCCGGCGCGGCGTTTGGAGCGCGCCTCGACGTACTTGCCGAGGAGGATGAAGGTCGTGACCCCGGCGGCGACCTCCAGGTAGACGTTGGCGGAGCCGTCGGTCCGCGCGATGGTGAGTTCGAACGCGTGGGTCATGCCCGGTGTGCCGGCGGTGCCGAGGAAGAGGGCGTACAGCGACCACAGGAACGCGGCGGAGACGCCGAGGGAGACCAGCGTGTCCATGGTGGCGGTGCCGAGCCGCAGGTTCTTCCAGGCGGCCACGTGGAAGGGCAGGGCGCCCCAGACGATGACAGGGCCGGCCAGCGCCAGGGAGGCCCACTGCCAGTACGTGAACTGGAGGGCGGGGACCATCGCCATGGCGATGACGGGTACCGAGAGCACGAGGGAGACCACGGCCCGGTTCCGCAGGGCGGTGGTCGGGTCGGCCGGCTCCGCGGCGGAGGGCTCGGGGTCGGGCCGGGGGACGGTGGCGGTGTAACCCGCCTTCTCCACCTGCGCGACCAGCTCCTCGACGGGTGTGGGCGCTCCCCCGAACGACACCCTGGCCTTCTCCGTGGCGAAGTTGACGGTGGCGGTGACGCCCTCGATCCTGTTGAGCCGCTTCTCGACCCGGTTCGCGCAGGCGGCGCAGGTCATGCCGCCGATGGCGAGTTCGACCGACGCGGTGCCGCTCGGCCCCGCCGTGGTTCTGCTGCCGCTCATGGGCCCTCCCGGGTCTCCTGGCGCTCTTCGCCGTCCGTGGCGTCGCTCGGTCCGTCCCCGTGTTCCGTGTCCTCCGCGTGGTCCTGTCCGCCCGAGGAGGTGCCCTCCCCGGTCTGCGCGTGCACCGGGGCCTCCTGCGGCAGGACGGGGCCGACCTGGCCGCCGACCCCGAACGCCGCGGCGAACACGGCCACGAGACCCAGGGCGTAGAGCCCGAGTTTCGCGGTCACGTCCATGTCAGTCACGCACCTCGTAACCGGCCTCGTCGATGGCGGCGCGGATCGACGCGTCGTCGACCGGCCCCTCGCTGGTGACGGTCACCCTCTTGTCATCGAGGTCGACCTTGACGCCGGTGACCCCGCCGACCCCGCCGACCTCCTCGGTGACGGAGTTGACGCAGTGCCCGCAGGTCATGCCGTCGACCGTGTAAACAGCAGTGGTGGTGACAGCCATTTCGCCTCCTGAGACGTGTGTGGTGTGCCGGTCGCCGTGATGGACCGCTCCACCAGGGCCCAATATACCCCCCAGGGGTATAAGTTTGTCAAACCCCCGCCACGGAGGGACACCGCGCGGCGCTCACCCACCGCCCCCGGGCCCGCACCGCGGAATCAAGGGCACCCCTCGGCACCCACAGTACCCCAGGGGGGTACTCTCACGAGGCACGACCCCGACCGGCACGACGCGAGGCCCCCGCGCTGCGCGCGAGGACCTCGACTCCGTCGCCCTCGAAGGCGACGGACGCTCCCAGACCTCCGGGACACACGCCCGGATACCCTCCCCCCGTTTCCGAACGAACCGGACCCGGGGTACGAGGGGTCCTACTCCGCCTTCAGTTCCAGACGGGCGACCACGCGCTCACTCAGGTGGTGGCCGCTCAGCGTGAACCCGGCCCGCTGGAACATCTCCACCGTCCCCGTGTAGACCTCGGCGCTGGGGGCGCGACCGCCCACCGTGTCCACCGGATAGGCCTCCAGGACACGCGCCCCATGGGCCCGGGCGTACTCGATGGCGCCCTCCAGCAAGCGGCTGCCCAGCCCCCGCCTGCGCCGGCGCGGCGGCAGCCAGAAGCAGACCAGGGCCCAGACCCCGGGTTCGTCCGGGTCGGCCGGGCGCAGGGAGCGCGAGCGGGACAGCCGGATGAAGTCGTCGCGCGGAGCCACCGACACCCAGCCGCACGGCCCCTCCTCGTCGTAGGCGAGAAGGCCGGGCACCCGGCCGTCCAGGGTCAGGCGGCGCAACTCCTCCTTGTTGTCCACGCCGCGCGTGGACCGGTCACAGGAGGTGCTCGCCGTGTGGTCCTTGGCCCGTCGGCGGAAGAAGGTGCACCAGCAGTGCCCGTACGCTCCGGTCGGTCCGAAAAGATTCTCCAGGTCATCCCACCGCTCGGCGGTGGCGGGCTCGATTGAGACGATGGACATCGGGCTCCCTCGACGAGACACACTGGCCTCCACCACTGTGATCCAGCACACTAGCGATTATTCGCCGTGACCGAAAGAACACAGATGCCCTCGGTCGAACAGTTTTCGACCGTTCGTGGAAGAAAGTCCTCATGTGGGTGGCCGGGGGGCGGAACTCCCCTTGCTCCGAGAAGCGACGACCGCCCCCACGCACCCGGGAACGACACCGCCTCACCACCCGGAGCACGCCGAGGCGGTAGGGCGGTGGGCACGGGGCGGCCCGTGCCCCTCGTCAGCCCTCGTGGACGAGGTCCGCGTAGTCCTGGTTCTTCTTGATGTACGCCCGCGCGAACGGGCAGATCGGCACGATCTTCAGGCCGCGCCCGCGGATGTGGTCCAGGGACTCCCGCATGAGCGTGCTGGCCACCCCCTTGCCCCCGAAGGCCGGGTCGACCTCCACGTGGGGCAGGGCGTACACGCCCTCGTCGATCAGGTGGTAGGCGGAGAACCCCACCACCTCTCCGTCGGCGCTGATCTCGTAACGCGATCGTTCCGGCACGTCGACGACCGTCAGGTCCATGACACTCCCCTGCTCCCTGCGTCCGCGCACGCCATGTGCGCGTGATGGGTGGGCCCGAGGGCCACGTTCCCACACATACCACCACGCACACCACGGGCTGTGCCCTCCCCGCCCTCGGACCGGGGCGGCCGGGCGCGGACCGGGCTCAGCGGCCGGCGAGACAGGGGTCCGTGACCCCGCGCGGGCAGGCCAGCGCCTCGACGTCCCAACCGGCCAGCCGGGCGCCCGCCTGGTAGGCGCTCTCCAGGAACTCCAGGACGAGGGCGCGCGGATCGGGCGACTTGCGCGCGTCGGCGTACCGCAGCAGCGCGAGGTGGCCGCCGCCGCTGCTCACCCACTCCGCGGACGGCGGGTTCAGGGGCTGGTCCGCGAGCCCGTCCGGCTCGGGTGCGGTGTAGGAGTAGAAGCAGGGTTCGGGGACGGTGTCGTCGCCGAACCAGAAGCCTGAGCTCACCACCTCCCGCGAGTACGCCTCACGCACCAGCCGCCCCGCCTCCCGGGGCTGGGGGACGGGGTGCGGGGAGAAACGGGTGACGGCGATGTCGAACGTGTGCCAGAAGTGGTGCACCGGGCTGGTCTTGCCGGAGAAACCGGCGGCGAACTCCTCCAGCACCAGGTCCACCTGGCTGAGCACCTGCCAGTACCGGGTGGCGTGCTCGGGCACGTAGGTCGCGTGCTCGCTGTCCTCCGTGAACGGCCGGCCGGTGTCGGGCAGGTCGAACGGCGTCGCCTGCGCGATGCTGCCGTCCACACCCAGGCTGTCCAGCGCGGACTGGAGCTGGAGGTAGAACGACGCGACGCTGAGCCCCTGGAGCGGGAAGTCGGCGGTCTGCCCGTCCAGGTTCGACGCGACCAGCCGGTGCCCGACGAAGTCGAAGTCGATGGTGAAGACGGGGTTCCCGTCGACGAGACCCATCGGGCGGGTGGTGATCCCCCGGCCCGTGACGTGGAAGGGCACGTTCCACCAGTGGTTGCGGCGCGGGCTGTGGTGCAGGCGGACCTTGCCGACGACCTGTTCGAAGCGGTGCAGGGTCTGCTTGGTGTCGTACCACGGTTCGAGCGGGATGGCTGGGAACAGCTCCACGGGACTCTCCTTCTCTTGCTGGCGCGTGTCGGAGTACACGGCCGCCCCGGACCCGGGGCCCGGATCCTGCGGGGCGGACCGTGCGGGGCTCACCGGCCCCGGTGTGCGGACCGATCCACCTGTCCGGCGGCGGCCGTCGCCGCGGGGTCGGGCCCCAGGGTCAGGTCGAGGGGGCCGACACCGTTCACGGCCGTCCCCCGTCGCCGTTCCCGCCCCTGGGTCCGGGAGCGCCCCGCGCGTGCGGGTCCGACGGTGACGGGCTCGGCACGACCGGCCCCTCGGCGACCGGGTCGGCTGCCGCCGGCCCGTTGGCGGGAGGGGCCGCGGGCCCCCTCCCGGAGACGTCGGTCGGCGGCAGCGGAACCCGGATCCCGTCCGGCTCCGGGCCCGCGTCCTCCGCGGGCGGCCCCTGGGCGGCGAGCTGCCGTGCCGCCTCCCGACCGTCCCGCCGCTGCGGGGGCAGGGTCATGCGGACCGCGTCGACGACCCGCGCGTACGGGGTTCCGTGGACGTGCAGCGCCTCCCACAGCAGGTCGAGGCCCGGTCGGAAGCGCAGCAGCAGGGACCCGCCCCTGGCGGCGTCCCCCCTCGCCGCGAACTCCAGGAGGACCGCGAGGTGGTCGGGCAGTTCCCCCTCGGTCACCGACCACCCCGACTCGGCGTAGATCCGCCTGACCTCGGCCAGCGCGTGCCCGCGCCGCCGCGCGTCGCCGTCGGTGTAGTAGGTCATGTGCAGTGAGCGGCGCCGGCGCGGGTCGAACACGTCGGCGTGGTGCTCGCAGAGTTCCGGTTCGGGTGTGCTGGAGGCGTGCTCGCAGAACTCCAGGAGCCCGGTGCGCACCGGGCCCCTGGGCAGTTCGGCGACCGCGCGCGCGACCAACGGAAGGCGCTCGAAGAAGGCCTGGTCCGGATAGCCCAGCAGGGCGGACGCGGCCTGGTGGGTGACCGCGATCCGGTGCGTACGGCGGGCGGGCCGGCCCGCGCCGAGCCAGCCCGGTCCTCGCGGCGCCGGTATCCGGGGCGCGTCCGCTCCCCCGGAGGCAGCGTCCCGGTCTCCTCCGGCCGTGCCGCCCACGTACTCGTCGGCCCCGCCGGTGTCGGTGGTGGTGCTCATGCCTGACCCCCTTCACGCGGTGCGGAGGCTCTGCCCCCGGCACCGCCGTCGGTGTCGTCGCCGTTCCCGTTCCGTGCGGACGGGAAGAGCCCGTCCGGGCGGCCGTTGCCGTCCCGGTTGAGGAGGTTGACGCGGCCGCCCGTGCGGTCGCGGTCCTCGATGGCCCCGCGGTCGGCCCCTGCTGCCCCGTAGGCGGTGGGGACGACGTGGCGGCCGTCGTACCCGGCGAGGGCGGGGAGTCGGTACATGTCCCCGATCTCGGTACCGGTCGTGTCGACGGCCGCCGCGACGCCCTCGTCGCGGTCCTGGCACAGGTTGGTCCGGCGCATGTACGAACACATCGCGGCGAGGCGGCGTCGGACCAGGTCGACGGGCCGGGTGCCCCCCGCGCTGCCGCCTTTGCTGTTTTCCGCCATACGGGAGACACCTCGTTCAACAGCTCCTTGCCGCGCATGGCGATTCGGAGCGTTTCCTGAGTCGGCAGCGACCACATTCCGTTAACGAATATGCCTTCTTCGGCGAGGAAGTCACGTATCCCACACCGGAAGGGGTGACAATCTTCGCCGAACGGGACAGAGCAGGTCTGGGCGACAGGCCGATCCGGAGGAGGACCCGGGACTAAGGAGCGATGTCCCTGGCGCGGACCAGGGCCGCGGCCCGATTCCCCACCTTGACACGCTCCAGCGCCCGGACGCCCTCCGGGAGGGCGACCCTCCTCGTCCTCGCGGTCACCACGACCACGGCGTGCGCGGGCAGCACACGCCCCAGGGACGCCAGCATCGCCCTCAGGGGGTCCCCGCCCTCGCCGGGGCGGGACGCCCGACCGTCTCCGGCACCTCCGGCACGCCCCCCGGGCCCGTCGCCCGCGTCTGCCGGAACGGCGCCCGCCCAGGAGGTCATCTCGCCGTAGGGCACGTCGGTCACCACCAGGTCGGCCTCCACCGGGTCCCGCGCAGCGAAGACGTCCTCGACGACCGCCTCGTGGGGCAGGTCGCCGCCCATGGCGGCGAGTCCTGCGGCGAGCTCCCGGGTGGCCTCTGCACGCTCGACGAACTCCGGGCGCCCGAAGTCGCGGGCTGACCGGCGGAGTTCTTCCTCACGCTCGGCCAGGCCCTCGGAGGAGAGCAGGCGGAGGTTGCGTGCGGCCAGGGCGACGGCGTCCGGGTCCACGTCGCCCGCGCGAACACGCGTGAGCCTGTCACGGTGCAGGAAGCCCAGGACAGTGACCAGGTAGCCGCTGCCGCAACACGGATCCCAGAGGCGTACGCGCTCCCGCCCGGTGTGCACCATCGCCCGTTGGAACAACTCGCTGGCCAGCCGTACCGGGAACCCCGGGAAGCCGGGCGCGGACCGCAACACCTGCCCGCTCGCCAGAGCCGAGTGGTCGGTCCGCTCGACGGCGTACCGGTAGCTCACAGTGCCCCTGCCCTTCCGTGTCCTGCGTCGTCGGCGTCCTGTCCGCGACACCCGCCGGAGACCTCGGCCGGCCCCCGCACAGGCCTCCCCCGCTTGCGCAGTGCGGAACCGCGCGGGACGGCGGCCGATCCCGCGCCGCCTCCCCATGTTCTCCGAGGGCTGCGGGACACGGCGGGCGGCTCGCCCCGGGGCCGGAAGGACTCGGTCCGAGCGCACCCGGCCGGGGTCCGGTCACGGCCCGTTGCGCCGGGACGACCCGAACCGGGCCGTGGAACGCCGAAGGCCCGGCGTCCTGGGACGCCGGGCCTTCTCACGCGGTCCTGACGGGATTTGAACCCGCGGCCTCCACCTTGACAGGGTGGCGAGCACTCCTAACTGCTCCACAGGACCTCGTTGCTGGTACAACTCTAGCGCGACTTCGAAGTACTTCGTACCGGCGTCCGCCCAGGGAGTTCTCCGAAGGTTTTCGGGTCGGCGAGCGGCCGTCCGGGCGATCTCCCGCAAGACGATGTGCGACGTTCGCCCGGTGGTGCTCCACGAGCGCAGAGGCGCAGCGAGAGGAAGCCCGGTGGGCGCGAGCCCGAAGGATCCAGAAGAACACGACCTAGAGTGGCTGGCATCCGTCCCACCCAGGACAAGACACCGAGAGGACCCGGCGTGAACGAGTCACCGGCACCCCTGCCACCCGGACCGGAGAGCACCCGGGTCGACCGCTGGCTGTGGGCCGTGCGCCTGGTCAAGACCCGTGCGGACGCGGCCCAGGCCTGCCGTGGCGGCCACGTGCGCGTCAACGACCGCCCGGCCAAACCGGCCACCGTGGTCAAGGCCGGCGACGAGGTCCGGGTCCGCCTGCACGGGACCACCCGGATCGTGGACGTCGGCCACGTCATCGAGAAGCGCGTCAGCGCCCCGATCGCCGTCCGCTGCTACGTCGACAACACCCCCGAGGCGCCCCCGGAGGCCAACCTGCCGGTCATCCGGCGGGACAGGGGGGCCGGGCGCCCGACCAAGCGCGACCGGCGCGTGCTGGACCGCCTCCGCACGGACTTCCCCCCGCCCGTCTGACGGAGGGCCTGCCGGGGCGTTCGGCCGATCCGGTCTACAGCGGGTGGCCCGCCAGGAAGTCGAGGACCTCGCGGGTGGCCTTCGGCTCGTCCTCGTGCAGGTAGCCGTGGCGCATGCCGGGCAGCACGAGCAGGCGCGCACCGGGGATCCGCTCGGCCAGGAGGGCGGCGTTGCCGACCGGGGTGAGGTCGTCGTCCTCGCCGTGCACGACGAGGGTCGGCGCCTGGATGCGGGGCAGCAGCTCCCAGCCGTCGTACCCGGTGCTCGCCGCGAAGTGCAGGCGCTGGGCGCGCAGCGGGCCGCGCGGGAGGACACGGGTGACGGTGTCGGGGTGGTCGGACGCCCACGCGCGCGAGTAGAACAGCTCGGCGATCGCGTCCCGCCCGGCCGCCGTGTTGGCACGGCGCAGCGCCAGGGTGGACGACGCCGGCCGTTCCACCTCGTTGTCCCCGCCGGGGCCGGTGGAGCCCAGGACGAGCGCGCCGAGGCGGTCGGGCGCGGAGTCCGCGAACGCCTGGGCGACCTTGCCGCCCATGGAGAACCCGTACACGTGGGCCCTCGGGATCTCCAACGCGTCCAGGACGGCCAGGGCGTCCCCCGCGAACAGCTCCAGGTCGTAGGGCTCCCCGAGGGGTGCGTCGCTGCCGCCGGTGCCCCGGAAGTCCACCCGGACGACCCGGTGCCCGCGCGCCAGCCCGCTGCGGACCCCGTCCCACATCTCGTGGTCGAGGGACTGCCCGTTGAGGAGCAGGAGGGGGTCGCCCTCGCCGAGGGCGTCGTACCAGATGCGGGTTCCGTCCGCCGCGGTCACATGGCTCACGGGTCCGGACCCTACCCGATGCCGCGGGCGGGGGCCGTGGCCGGTGTCACCCCTGGCCCGAGGGGTCGTCACGGTCCTGCCCGGGGCCGTTCTCAGCGGGGCGCCTTCTCCCCGTGCGCCGCCCTGTACTCGGCGGCGAGCCAGGGCCCGAGGCCGTCGAGCAGCTCCCCCAGCACCTCCGGGTCACCCGAGGGGGACCGGCCCTCGGCCGCCGCCGCCCGCATCGGGCCGAGCCGTTCGGGATGGTAGCGGCCGAAGATCTCGGCGGACTCCCCCAGGTCGCTCGTCCAGCCTCCCCAGAGGGGCATGACCAGGGTGAACCCGGTGCGGACCAGGCGGCGGCCCACTCCGCGCCCGAGCGCGCGGCGCTCGTCCGCGGTCTCCGCCCGCGCCGCCCGCTCCCGCCAGCGGGGCAGGACCAGGTGCAGGTCCCCGTTGGTCTCACGGGCCAGCAGGGACGTGGGGCGGTAGCGCGGCAGCCGGTCCGCGAGGTCCTCACCGAGCAGGGGCGTGCACAGGCAGGCGACGAAGAACCCGAAGTCGTACCGTTCGCGCTCGCTGAGCGCGTCGCGGACCGATCCCAGCAGGATCCCGACCCCGTCGACCTGGTCGAAGGCGGCGTCGAGACCGGCCTCCGTCCTCCTGGCCGCCGCGCGCTGCTCCGCGGTCACCTCCTCGCGGAGGACCAGTTGCAGGTCGAGGTCGGAGGTTCCGGGAACGGCCGTGCCCCGGGGGACGCTGCCGTAGAGGTAGGCGCTGTGCAGCGCGTCACCGAATTCGGCCGCGATCCGGGCGCGGGCGGCCTCCACCACGGGGGAGAAGGCCGGGGTGACCCGTGCCGTCGAGCCCTCGCGCGCGATCGCGCCGTCCGGATCCAGCCCCCGCGTGTCGTCCATGGACGCACTGTGCAGCACGGAGGCGGACACCGCCACCGGGTTCGGGGACACGCTCCCCCAGGACACCGTCCCGGGCGTCGCGGGCGCATCCCTCACGCCTTCGCCGGTGAGGTGGTCGACCACTCCGCTTCCTCTCTTCCCGCCGGGGAGGAGAGCCGAGGGTTCCGCCCAGATTCGCGGATCAGCGACTTGACCTTGACCCTGGGTCAACCCTCCATCGTTGTCCCACGGCCCCTTCGCACAGGGCGGGGGCGGCTCGGACAGGAGGCAGACGATGACACCTTTCACCGAAAGAACCATGGGCGATCCGGCGGGCAGACCCGTGCGGCGAGAACTCACCCGCGCAGGAGACGAGGTGGCCCCCGCATGACCACCCGTGCGACCACCGACGCCCCGATCAGCGTCAAGGGCCTGGAGAAGTCCTACAAGGACCTGCACGTGCTGCGCGGCGTGGACTTCGAAGTGACCCGGGGAAGCATCTTCGCGCTGCTCGGCTCGAACGGTGCGGGCAAGACCACCGTGGTGAGAATCCTGTCCACGCTGCTGCGGGCGGACGCCGGTACGGCGAGCGTGAACGGCTTCGATGTCGCCACCCAGGCGGCGAACGTGCGCGAGTCCATCAGCCTCACCGGCCAGTTCGCCGCAGTGGACGAGATCCTCACCGGGCGGGAGAACCTCGTCCTCGTCGCGAGGCTCCGGCACCTGTCGGCCCCGGGCACGATCGCGGACGACCTGCTGGCACGGTTCTCGCTGACCGAGGCCGCGGGCCGCAGGGTCGCGACGTACTCGGGCGGAATGCGACGCCGCCTGGACATCGCGATGAGCCTGATCGGGAATCCGTCCGTCATCTTCCTGGACGAACCGACCACCGGGCTCGATCCCCAGGCGCGCATCGAGGTGTGGGAGACGGTGAGGGAGCTGGCCGCCCACGGAACGACGGTGTTGCTCACGACCCAGTACCTGGAGGAGGCCGAACAGCTCGCCGAGCGGATCGCGATCCTGCACGAGGGCCGCATCCTCGTCAACGGCACCCTCGCCGAACTCAAGAAGCAGTTCCCGCCGGCCAAGGTCGAGTACGTCGAGAAGCAGCCCGCGCTGGAGGAGATCTTCCTGTCCCTCGTCGGCGACAACGGCAAGAACACCTCCAAGGAGCTCCGATGAACACGCACTTCCTCGGCGACACCGCCGTCCTCACCGGGCGCTCGTTACGCCACATCATGCGCAGTCCCGACACCATCATCACGACCGCGATCATGCCGATCGCGTTCATGCTGTTGTTCGTCTACGTGTTCGGCGGGGCGATCGACCTCGGGTCCGGATCCGCTGCGGGCGCCGCCGACTACGTGAACTACCTGCTGCCGGGCATCCTGCTCATCACGATCGCCTCCGGCATCGCCTACACCGCGTTCCGGTTGTTCCTGGACATGCAGGGCGGCATCTTCGAACGGTTCCAGTCGATGCCGGTCGCCCGGTCATCCGTACTGTGGGCGCACGTGTTGACGTCGCTCGTGGCCAACCTGGTCTCGCTCGGCATCGTCGTGGGCGTCGCGCTGCTCATGGGCTTTCGCTCGGGTGCGGGCATCGGTGCGTGGCTCGCCGTGGCCGGTCTCCTGATCGTCTTCACCCTGGCGTTGACCTGGATGGCCGTGATCCCCGGCCTGACCGCGAAGACGGTGGACGGTGCGAGCGCGTTCTCGTACCCGCTCATCTTCCTGCCGTTCCTCAGCTCGGCCTTCGTTCCGACGGAGTCGATGCCCGGCCCGGTCCGGTGGTTCGCCGAGCACCAGCCCGTCACCTCCATCGTCAACACGATCCGTGACCTGTTCGCGCAAGAACCGGTGGGCGGCGAGGTCTGGACCGCCCTGGCATGGTGCGTCGGCATCCTCGTTCTCTTCTACGTCCTCGCCATGGTGGTCTACCGGCGCAAGACCAGCTGAGGCAGTCTGGGATCCATGCTCACCATCAGCCAACTCGCGACGTACGCCGGGGTGACGGTGCGGGCCGTGCGCCACTACCACCGGATCGGGCTGTTGCCCGAGCCCGCGCGCGACCGCTCCGGGTATCGGATCTACGATGCCGAAGCGGTCGTGCGACTGATCCGCATCCGCACCCTGGCCGATGCCGGAGTACCGCTGGCCAAGGTGCAGGAACTCCTCGACGCCGGGCAGGAGGAGTTCGTCCGCGGCGTACAGGAGATCGACAAGAAGTTGCGCGCCGAGGCGCGTCGGCTACAGAACACCCGGAAGAGGCTCGCCAGGCTCGCTGCCGGAGATCACCTGGCGCTCCCCCGGAACGTGGTGGACTACCTCGACCGGCTGCGTGGACTGGGCATCGACGAGCGGTACATCAAGATGGAACGGGACGCGTGGATCATGATCGCGGGCCAGATTCCGCACCAGATCGACACCGTGATCGCCGAGAAGCACCGGGAGCTGGACCATCCCGACATGGTGAAGTTCTACCGCCTGGTGAGCAAGGCGCTCGACTGGTCGGCCGACGATCCGCGGATCGTCCAGATCGCCGACATTCTGGAAGGGTTGATGCTCCAGGCCGTGGAGTCCGGGGAGTTGCAGGACGACGGCTTGGACAAACCCTTCGTCGACCTGATGGACTCCACCATGCTCGAATCCTCACCGGTCGCGGAACGGCTGCTGGCGATCCTGGGGGATCGGGGCTGGAAGGGCTGGACGCGTGTTGAGCGAGTACCTCCCGCCAGGCTCCACGACGAGTGCTCCCGGGATGGATGAGGCGGCGTTGGTCTCCCGGACGTGGGGCGTGCGGGTGCGTCGGTGTGACTGGTCGGACGGGTACGGAAGACCTCCACTCGAACAGGTCTCGCGGGGACGACGCCCCACGTTTGCGCACATTGTCGACTGGTGAGCCCCGCACACGCGGGGATGGGCCGGTGTCTTGGTGAACGCGGCCCGGTAGGTGGCAGTGAGCCCCGCGCACGCGGGGATGGGCCGAGTCCTGGAGACGATCTACGCCAAGTGCCTCGGGGAAGAGGAGGAGCGCGCGATGCGGCAGAGCGAGGAGACCAGGCGCCGCTACTGAACCAGCCGGATCTTCAGCGCGTATTCAGCGCGGATCCCCACCGGGACCCGCCGCCGTCCAGCCACAACCACCGAGGCACGAAAAAGCCCCGCCACCTGTATACGCAGGTGACGGGGCGTTTTTGCATGTCTGCTGGTTGTGGCTAGGGGCGGGGTCGAACCGCCGACCTTCCGCTTTTCAGGCGGGGTAAGTGGTGGGTCGTGGTGCTGGCCTGCGGGGTGAATATCCGCGTGGGTCCGGGTGAGTCCAACCCCGGTTGCTGTCGTTGCTGTCACCGCTGCTGTCAGACCACGGCCCTCCCCGCCTGCCCGGACGGAGCCACAGGCCGGCCGCCACAGGAGTGCCGCACACGCGTTCCTCCCCCGCCATCGCTCGATCAGCCACAGGACGCCGGTCACCACGCCGCCGTGCCGAGGTGCCCGATAGCGCCGGGGCCGGTCACCCAAGACAGTCGCACTCCGCTATCGGGTGCCTCGGGGGCTGAGCGCGTCATCAACCGTTGGCGCCGAATGTCCTAGCAGAGTGCCGTGACCTGAGTCACCATGAAGGTAACGGGCAGCTTTGGCCTTGCTCGCCGTGCGGGCCCGTCCGGCAGACGCTGAGCGCGGCCTACGGCCGTGCGCTCGGAACCGGGCGGCAGCCCGCAGCCCGAGCGGCGGCCGAGGGCCGTTGCGACGGCGCTTGCGCCGTCGCCTTGATCCCATACAGCTAGAATCGGCAAACGACAGAGCAACTAGAGCAACAGAGAGAAAATCTGTGAAACGTGAAAAATTTTACTACGAAAAAGAAATGTATGAACCGGCTTCAGAGGGGGCTAAAAGGATCGCCTCAGAATGCCATCCGGTAGAAGTTTACTTTGAAGTCCAGTCAACCGCAGGCGTGCCAGACATAGTACTGGCTTCATTTGATGAAAAGGTGCTACAGGAACGGATGATCCAGAATCTATCCCCTGTCACCTCCTTGCCCATGATGGCAACCCTGCAGTTCATGTCCGAGTACCCAGAAATTGACTCACCATTCGCCACGCGAGCGATCTCAAATGCTCTCGGGATATCACAGGGGTACCTTTCTTCAACCATCCTACCGGGATTGGAAAGCAAGGGATACGTAGAAATGCATAAAAGGGGGTGGTGGCACCTGCACCATCGCTACACGCCAACCGCTGCACTACTCGTGACGATCGAAGTAAAAGTCAAAAAATGGAAACAGGCGCTCTTCCAGGCCAAGCGTCAGGGAAATTCTTCAGATTACGCATGGATAATTATCGATGATTTCTACGCAAAAAGCGCAATTGCCAATCGAGAAATATTCGAAAAACTTGGAATTGGCCTGGGTTCACTAGATGCCGGCGGAGGCTTGAAGGCTATATCAGGGGCCCCTCATAGAAGCCCAGCAAAGCCCCACCGAGAAACCTTGGCTGAGCGTGTACTCGAAATGAAGATGTCGAGTCAAAACAGTGGGCCAGCTTATCCAGTATTCGGACGGAATCTCGCAGAAGTTTAGATAAGATCCCTCCAAGTCCTCAGAAATGTCGGATTTTCACGTCCGACGAGCCCTTTTCCCTGAGCGAACAGAAGGGCGCTATCAATCGTACGGCGAAGATAGCTTCGACGTCCGCCTCGCCGCAGTTCAGCGCTGCGCTGAATTTCAGCGCTAAGTGCTCCTTGGCAATAGACCTCATGCCAACTAGCAGCAATGTGTGAAAAAAGGGGAGATGAGTCTATTTCATCACACCACCTGCACTCACACGAGACATAGTCACTTTCATTTCTCAGTGAAGCATGCATACTTCCATCAACGACATTCAACAGGCTTTTCTCAAAAAATCTTTCATTCTGCCCGACCCCTTTCCTCCTTCTAGTGATTGCGTACTGTTGGAATTTTTGTGCGTTCTGGGAAGGGCCAGTAGAGAAACCTGTGGCCCCATGGCCGAGAAAATTCCAACCAACCCATCCGGTCTGAGCTAGTATGAGGATTTTCTCTTCATCTTCTGCCAGTTCGGACAAACGCTTGTAACGATGCAATATAGTTGCATCTTTGAGCTGATTACTTTCTCGATCAGGACGCCACTGTGTCCTAATGTACCAAGTGTCAAACTCGTCGTGCTCAAGCAATTCGTTTAGAATCTCATTGAAGAAAGTTTCGTTCAGAATGCAGTCGAGCGGTATCGTTAGATTAAGGGCCAATCGTTCCCCTGGCTCTAGGCATTCGATGGCATCGTTTCCCTCGGCAATTATCTCGTCTAGACTCTGCCGAAAGTCGGATGAGCGAAGAGACTTACCTGACGTGAGGAACACATTCGCCCCGACTTCTCTTTGCGCTTCCAAGATTGCTTTAATCCATTCGATTCCACTCCTCTCCATTTCAAAGTACGCAGCCCTGCGACTCCGAGCAGCAACTCTCCTCTCTACCTTTAGGGCCGTATCCGGGTTTGTGAAATCGGTTGGATTATCCCCTTCAAGAACCAAGCTTGCGTGGTCGACGAGAAAGGCTTCTGGGTCAGCGATCTTTACAGTAGCAACGCTACAGTCGAAAGCTTTGTTGATCTTTGATTTATTGTGCCTGGCCAAACTTGCGCAAACACCGAGATTCAAATGCTCACCATACTCCGCATGGAGTCGACTCAAGAGCTCATTTCCCTGGTCCACGGTTCGACCCGTAAGGTTGAGCAGCATAAGAGGAAGATCGCTGTCAAATATCTGACTTTCATTCCTGATATGCGGAGCAGTACGATTCGTTTTATTTGAGGAATCAGATGCGATCGGAACAATGGAACCGGGATTCTCGCCACTTAGGACAAGATAGTACTGCCCATCGATCGTTTGAATGGGGATAGATTCGTAGGGCCGATCGGACAAAGCCGAACCAGCCTCTTCGAGGGGAAATTCATCCTCCGCGTCTTCCTGAAACCCACTGCCTTCGTTTTCCCATTCCCCAGTCATTTGAAACTTACCTCCTGCTTATTTTCTTCAATCTCGGAGTCGACGCAAGTTGCTTTTTGTGCTTCCTCTTTCGTTAGGAGTGATAGAAGTAAGCCTTTCTAACACTTCCGCCAGATTCCCGGGAGTCTCTACCGGAATAGGGACGCGCGCGTTGTTCACCCTCTGCGCTAGCTCGTCGGGAGTAATAGATTCATTTTTCCCAAAGAAGGGATGTCGCTGCAAAATAAGATGACAGACCACTACACCAATAGCCCAAAGGTCACTTACCTTTTTAGCTCTTTCACCGTTTAGTTGCTCCGGCGACATGTAGGCAGGACTGCCAAGGCGAGCAGGGTACAGCGTGAGGGTCCGAGAGTCTACCTGTTTCGATAGTCCCAGATCTAGAATTACAGGAGAACTCCACTCTCCCCCGCGCAGCGCAATATTCCCGGGCTTGATGTCTCGATGAATAGTGCCGCTAGCTTGAAGAGCTTGCACACCCTGCAGCAGGGCTTCGCAAAACAAATATACTTGCTGAATATTTGGCCATTCTTCTTTTTCTATTCGATTTTGCACATCCCCGCCAGATATAAATTCAAACTCTAGGCAAACGTAACTCCGGCCACCAAAGCTTACTTCCTTCGCGCCGAAAAATTGTACGACATTCTCATGCCTTACTCGGCTCAATCCTTCAATCTCTCGGTTTACTCGGACAGGCTCAACCTCGGTTCCGCATAGGATCTTGATAGCACGGTTTCCGTATCTCCACGTATCTCCAAATGTTCCGCTCCCAAGATGCGAAACTGGATGTCCCAAAGCTTCTGCAACTTCAATCTCGGTTAGCCTGGGTGACTGATGGTGGTGCATGAGATCGATACTACTTGAGACACCCTGAGGAGGCCAAGCATCTCGCTCGCGCTGGGCTTTACTTATGGTTTACCTTTTCAGGGCAGGAAGTGAAGAATTAACCGGTGTGTCCGTTTTTCGATTGCACCTGATCACCGAACGTGTTTATATAATCACTTTCCGAGGTTGGGAGGCACCTCTTGAGACGGTTCCGACGTGAGCGAGTGAAAACTCTGCAGTCAAGGCCACCAAGTCGGTCTGCCTGTGGGTGCCTTGGCCGCTACTGCGGTACACATTCGGTATGACTGGTGCGGAACTTAGAGCAGTAGGAATAGCACTTCGTGCGTCTCGCAAACGCGAAGGACTTTCAGGTGCTGAGGCTGCCGCTCGAGCGGGTGTCTCCCAGCCGACGGTGTCGCGGGTGGAGAGCGGGCAACGGGTCGCCGGTGTGGAGGCGGTGGAGCGGATGATCGCCGTTCTGCCGTTCTCGCAGGAAGAGGCGAATCGGCTGACCCTGATGGCTCGTGATGCCTACGCGTTCGCTTCGTCGGAGAGGCGGGTGGATGCCGGGGTGTCGCTGATACCTGGTGCTGGGCGCAGGCTCCTCACGTCAGCGGCGGTGGTGTGCGGGTTCCAGGACGCGATGGTGCCGGCGCTGCTGCGGGTTCCCGAGTACGTGACTGCTGCCGCTGGTGACGCAGGCTCAGCTGCGGGCTGGGGCAAGGTTCTGGTGGATGAGGGCAAGACGTTCCGGTTCGTGGTGACCGAGTCGGCGCTACGCACCTGGCCCGGGTCGGGCGCGTTCATGCCCGCCCAGCTCGCGCACCTGCTCGACGTCGCCCAGCGACCGAACGTCTCCCTCGGCGTCATCCCCTGGGGCTCTGGCCTGCCGGTGATGCCCCCGCACGGGTTCACCGTGTGCGATGAGGCCGGGGTCCTGGTGGAGACCTTCACCGCAGAGATGACGTTCACCGGGCTGAAGCACGTAACCGCCTACCGAAATGCCTTCGAGGCCCTGGAAACCGTGGCTGTGACCGGGGAGGACTTCAGTCGAGTGGTCGAGCGTGCCGCCGACGACATCCGTCAGATTATTCAGTGAACTCATTGAATAGATGAGTCGAGTTGCCGTACTGTGCCGTCTGAAGCCAGGTGTATAGCCCTCTAGACGGTGGTGGTGTGCGTGCGTATCTGGGCCCGGATGTTCCCTAGCCAT
>NZ_JBHXQY010000065.1:0-35816 GCF_042716955.1 Nocardiopsis sp. NPDC058631
TTCACGGCTCCGGAGGGTAAGACGATGGGGCACGCGGGTGCGATCGTGTCGGGGTCGGCGGGTACGGCCGCGGCCAAGCAGGAGGCGTTGGAGGCTGCCGGCGTGAAGGTCGGCAAAACCCCCAGCGAAGCGGCCCGCCTGGTGCGCGCCGTCCTCGCCGGGACCGCTGGTGGAGAGGGGGCGGGTGTCCTCTCCGGGGCGACGCCCACGACGCCATGACGACGATGCTCAAGCCTGGTACCTCGTGGTCCGCCCTGTACGCCCGCTGCCGGGAGGCGGCTCCGGAGGCCTTCGGGCCCGACCGGGTCCACAACCACTGGGGCGGGCGGTGGCGCGCCGACGGCGGGACCCGGACCTCCTACTCGCCCGTGGACGGTTCCGAGACCGCGGGCCTGCCCGTGCTGGACGGGACGACCGCGGCCCTCGCGGTGTCCGGGGCCGCCGTGGAGCACCGCGCGTGGAGCGCGCTGCCCCTCGCCGAGCGGCAGGCGCGGGTGCGCGCCACGGTCCGCGCCTGGGAACGGCACCGCGACACCCTCGCGCTCGCCCTGGTCTGGGAGATCGGCAAGCCCTGGCGGCTGGCCCGCCAGGACGTGGACCGGGCGGTCTCGGGGGTCGAGTGGTACCTGGACGGCATCGGCCCCATGCTCGACGGCCGCCTCCCCCTGGACGGACCCGTCAGCAACATCGCGAGCTGGAACTACCCGATGAGCGTGCTCGCGCACGCGATGTGCGTCCAGGCGCTCGCCGGCAACGGCGTGATCGCCAAGACCCCCACCGACGGCGGGCTGGTCTGCCTGACCCTCGCCGTGGCCCTGGCGGTCCGGGAGGGCCTGCCGTTCACCCTGGTCAGCGGCGGCGGCCGGGACCTGTCCCCGGCGCTGGTGCGGGGGCCGGAGATCGGCTGCGTGTCCTTCGTCGGCGGCCGGGACGCCGGGGGCCGGGTGGCGGCCGACGTCGCCGACCTGGGGAGGCCGCACGTCCTGGAACAGGAGGGGCTGAACTGCTGGGGCGTGTGGGAGTTCGGCGACTGGGAGACCCTGTCCGGGCAGATCCGGAAGACCTTCGACTACGCCAAGCAGCGCTGCACCGCCTACCCCCGGTTCGTCGTGCAGCGGTCCCGCTTCGACGCGTTCCTCGACGCCTACCTCACAGCGGTCCGCGCGGTCCGGTTCGGGCACCCCCTCGCCGTGGAGTCCCCCGACGACGACCTGCCGGAACTGGACTTCGGCCCCCTGATCAACGCCGCCAAGGCCAAGGAGCTCACCGACCGGGTGGCCGAGGCCGTCGCGGGCGGGGCGGTACCCCTCTACCGGGGCGGGACGGCCGACGCCCTCCTGATCCCCGGCCAGAACACGGACGCCTACGTGGCGCCCGTGGCCCTCCTGGAGCCGCCGCGCTCCTCGCCGCTGTTCCACGCCGAGCCCTTCGGCCCGGTCGACTCGATCGTGCTGGTGGACACCGAGGCCGAACTCCTGGCCGGGATGAACGCCAGCAACGGGGCCCTGGTCGCCACCGTCTCCTGCGACGACCCCGACACGGCCTCACGCCTGGCCGCCGGGGTGCGCGCCTTCAAGGTCGGCGTCAACCGGCCGCGCTCGCGCGGCGACCGGGACGAGCTGTTCGGCGGCTGGGGGGACTCCTGGAGGGGTGCCTTCGTCGGCGGTGAACTCCTCGTCCACGCGGTCACCCGGGGTCCCGCGTCCGAGCGGCTGCCCGGCAACTTCCCGCACTACACGCTGCGCCCCGAGGGGCGCGTCTGACGGACGGGGCCGGGGATCGGCCCGGTGCCCCGGGGCACCGGGTCCGGCACGCCCGCCACCGGTGGGCGGGGCCGCCCCGCCACGGGCGGGAACCGGGTGCCCGGTCGCCGTCCTGCGAAACGGTGCCGCACGGGGCCCGGGTGTCGGGAGCGGTCGGTGCAGGGGGCTGGAGCGCGCCGACCGCCCCCGCGTCTACTGACCCGAACTGCGGATGCCTCCCGTGGCCGCCGAGGGCGCTGGGAGCGCCTTCTTCAGGAGGATCCGATGCCTTCCGGCGTAGACGTTCATGGAGGTGCCCCGGAGGAATCCGGCGAGCGTGATGCCCGCCTCCTCGGCCAGGTCGACGGCCAGGGACGAGGGCGCCGAGACGGCCGCCATCATCGGGATGCCGGCCATCCAGGCCTTCTGCACCAGCTCGAAGGAGGCGCGGCCCGAGAGCATCAGCACCGTCCCGCTCAGCGGCAGCCGGCCCGAGCGCAGCGCCCAGCCGACCAGCTTGTCGACGGCGTTGTGGCGGCCCACGTCCTCGCGCAGGGCGAGGAGTTCGCCGTCCGTGGTGAACAGCCCGGCGGCGTGCAGCCCGCCGGTGCGGTCGAACACCCGCTGCGCCTCGCGCAGCCGGTCGGGGAGCTCCGTCAGGGTGTCCGTGCCGATCCGGGCACCGTCATCGCAGACCTGCCACCTGGCCTGGGTGCGCACGGCGTCCAGGCTCGCCTTGCCGCACAGGCCGCAGGAGGACGTGGTGTAGAAGTTGCGCTCCAGCGACGTGTCCGGGCGCGGGACCCCCGGGGCCAGGGACACGTCCAGCACGTTGTAGGTGTTGGAACCGTCCTCGGTCGCGCCGGCGCAGTAGCGGATGGCGGTGACCTCGTCCGCCCGGGACACCACGCCCTCGCTCACGAGGAACCCGGCAGCAAGGTCGAAGTCGTCGCCCGGCGTGCGCATGGTGACGCTCAGCGGATCACCGTCCAACCTGATCTCCAGTGGCTCCTCCACGACGAACGTGTCCACACGCTCGGTCGCGGAGCCGTCCCTGATGCGGAGCACCTTGCCCCGGACCGTGACCCGTCCCATCCGTCCCACTGCCTTCCGATGTCCTGCCGTCCCCGGTTCTGCACGACTTCTCCGGGACTGCCATTGTCGCGGTTCCGTGAGGGCGGAGCGGTTCAGGCTCCGCCCCCGCCACCGCCGCGGCGCTGCACGTGCTGGAAGCCGAACCGGCCCTTGATGCACAGGTTCCCGTGGGTCACCGGGTTGTCGTGCGGGGACGTGACCTTGACGATCTCGTTCTCCTGCACGTGCAGCGTAACGTTGCAGCCCACTCCGCAGTAGGTGCAGATCGTGGTCGTCTCGGTCTGCTTCTCCTCGTCCCAGGTCCCCGCTCGACGCATGTCGAACTCGGTACCGAACGACAGGGCCCCGGTGGGGCAGACCTCGATGCAGTTGCCGCAGTACACGCAGGCCGAGTCCGGCAGGGCGACGTCGTGCTCGGTGGAGACGCGGGCGTCGAACCCGCGCCCGGCCACCCCGATCGCGAAGGTGTTCTGCCACTGGTCCCCGCAGGCGTCCACGCACTTGTAGCACATGATGCACTTGGAGTAGTCGCGTACGTACAGGTCGTTGTCCACCTTCGCGGGCTGCTCGACCGTCGCCGCCACCGCGCCGTCCCCGGGGTCGTGCTCGCCCGAGCGCCGGGCGTCGCGCACTCCCAGTGCGGCGGCCTCCGCGCGCGGACCGAACCGGTCGGGCTCCGCGTCGTAGCGCTCCATCCACTCGGCGACCTGCGGGGTGGTGGACAGGTCCACGGAGGAGCCGAGCAGCTCCAGGACCAGCTTGCGGCTGTGGCGCACACGCTCGGAGTCGGTGGCCACCGACATGCCGGGTTCCAGCTTGCGCGAGCAGGCGGGGGCGAGCGTGCGCGCGCCCTCCACCTCCACCACGCACACGCGGCAGGCGTTCCTGGGGGTGAGCGTGTCACCGTGGCAGAGGGTGGGGATCTCGGTCCCCCGCTCGGCGCAGGCCTGGAGGACGGTGGTGCCCTCGGGGACGCGGACCTGCTCTCCGTCGATGGTCGCGTCGATCAGCCGCCTGGGCGGGGCCAGGAGTACGGGGACGGTCATCGGGCCTCCTCGGTTGCCGCCCGGGTGCCCGGGACGGTGCTCTGACGGGTGTCGTCGGGGGCGGCCGGGCCGGCGCCGCCGAACAGGTCGAGCCGGTCGATCGCCGACTCCACCGCGTTCCAGGCGGTCTGTCCCAGACCGCAGATCGAGGCGTCCCGCATCGCCCGGCCGACCTCGCGGAGCAGGGGGACCTCGGTGGCGGCGTCGCCCCCCGCGCTGATGCGCAGCAGGGACTCCTCCTGGCGGACGGTGCCGACCCGGCAGGGGACGCACTGGCCGCAGGACTCGTCGCGGAAGAAGGCCGCCACGCGGACCAGCGTCGCGACCAGGTCGGCGGTGTCGTCCAGGACCAGGACCACCCCCGAGCCCAGGGTCGTCCCCGCCGCGCGTGCGCCCTCGAAGGTGAGGGGGATGTCGAGTTCGTCGCCGCGGACGAACGCCCCGGCCGCTCCGCCGAGCAGGACCGCCTGGACGGTGCGCCCCTCGGGCATGCCCCCCGCCGCCTCGACGAGGTCGCGCAGGGTGGCGCCGAAGGGCAGCTCGTACAGTCCGGGGCGGCGCACACCGCCGGACAGGCAGAACAGCTTGGGTCCCGTGGACCCGCCCGTGCCGACGGCCGCGTAGGCGGGACCGCCCATCAGCATGATCGGCAGCACGTTGACCAGCGTCTCCACGTTGTTCACGGCGGTCGGCTTGCCGAACAGCCCCTTCTCCACGGGGAAGGGCGGCTTGGTGCGCGGTTCTCCCCGGTAGCCCTCGATCGAGCCGAAGATCGCGGTCTCCTCACCGCAGATGTAGGCGCCCGCTCCGCGCCGGATCTCGATGTCGAAGGCGAACCCCGAGCCGAGGACGTCCGGGCCGAGGAGCCCGCGCTCGCGTGCGAGCGCGATGGCGTTCTCCAGGTGCCGCAGGGCCCGGGGGTACTCGCCCCGGATGTACAGGTACCCGAGCCGCGCGCCGACGGCGTAGCCCGCGATCGTCATCGCCTCGACGACGGAGAACGGGTCGCCCTCCATCAGGACCCGGTCCTTGAAGGTGCCGGGTTCGCTCTCGTCGGCGTTGCAGACCAGGTAGTGCGGGCCGTCCGGCTGCTGGGCGGTGGCCTGCCACTTGCGGCCGGTGGGGAAGGCGGCTCCGCCCCGGCCGACCAGGCCGGAGTCGGAGACCTCCCGGATGACGCCGGCGGGGCCGAGCCGCAGTGCCCGGCGCAGCGCCGCGTATCCGCCGGCGGCGCGGTAGTCGTCCAGGCTGAGGGGGTCGACGGCGCCGATGCGTCGCAGGAGCACGTGGTCGGGCGACCCGGCGTCCGGGACGGCCGTGGAGGGGGCGGGTTCCGGGGCGGTGCCGGGGAGGGAGTCGGCGCCGAAGGTGGTGGGGGAGGGGTGTCGCCGCCCGTTCGCGGGCGCCGGTGCGGGGTCGGAGGGCGCGTCCCCGGCCATCGCGTCCAGGCCCTCGGGTGTGGCGGGCGCGGCCACGGCGTACCGTGCCGGGGCCCCGGCCTCCAGGGCGAGGGCGGCGGGCGCGCGCTCGCACATGCCCAGGCAGGGGCTCTCGTGCCAGGTGGTGTCCCCGTCGTGCCCGCCGGGCGGGCCGAGGCGTTCGGCGAGCCGGTCGCGCAGCCCGGACGCCCCGGACGCGGCGCAGGCGATGTCGGTGCACAGGTGCACGACCCGGCGGGGCCGCCGGTGCAGGGCGAACATCGCGTAGAAGGAGGCGACGGCGTAGGCCTCCGCGGGAGGGACGGTGAGTCTGCGGCAGATGTGGTCGAGTGCGGGCCTGCTGATCCAGCCCACCCGGTCGTTGACCGCGTGCAGGGCGGGCATGAGCAGGTCGCGTCTGTCCCGGGCGGTGTGGCCTCCCCGCGCGTAGCGCAGGTCGACGTCCTGGCGGGCGCCGCCGTCCCAACCTGACTCGGGGGGACCGAGCACGCTGTCGACGGCTTCGCGTTCGACGGCGGTGGGCGCCTCGTCCAGGAATCGCAGGTCCACGTCTGTGTCACCTCAATCTCGTGTAATCCAGATCACAGGATTTTGTATACAGAGGACAGTATGATGCTAATGATCGGGTTGACAACCCCCGTACGCGCCAAGATCGCGTCAGGAGACCCGGCCCCCGGACCGCGTGCTGGCGCGCGGCCCAGGGAGGGGACCGCGCCGTCGCCGCAGGGGGCTGGGGCGACGGCGCGGTCCACCGTTCGCCCTCCTCACCGCGCGGAGGCGGCGCTGCGGGCGGGCTCCTCCACCCGCTCGATCCGCACCGCCGCGGCCTTGTACTCGGCCGTCCCCGCGATGGGGTCGGTGGCGTCGATGGTCAGCAGCTGGGTGTCCACCTGGTGCGGGAAGTGGAACGTCATGAACACCAGCCCCCGCCGCATCGCGTCGGTGATCGAGACGGGGACGAGGACCGACCCCCGTCGCGAGGTCACCCTGACCGTCTCGCCGTCGGCGACCCCGAGCTTGGCCGCGTCCTCGGGGGAGAGGTCCAGCAGCTCGCCCCGGCGCAGCGGCGACGAGAAGCCGCTGGTCTGCACCCCGGTGTTGTAGTCGTCCAGCCGGCGCCCGGTCGTCAACCGGAACGGGAAGTCCTCGTCGAGGAGGTCGACCGGAGGGGAGTGGCCCACGATCCCGAACGGCGCGGGTTCGCCGCGCTCGGCGGGGTCCTCCGACCACAGCCGGGCGTGCAGGTAGCTCGGCTCCAGGGTGTCCTCGGAGTAGGAGGGCCACTGGATGCCGTGCAGCTCCGCCAGGCGCGCGTAGCTCATGCCCCGGTGCATGGGGGAGAGGGAGCGGACCTCGTTCCAGATGTCCTCGGCCGAGGGCCGGGACCAGTCGAGGCCCAGGCGGGTCGCCAGGTCGCACATGATCTCGATGTCGTCGCGGGCACCCCGTGGCGGGTCCAGCGCCTTGCGGACCAGCTGCACGCGGCGCTCGCTGTTGGTGAAGGTGCCGTCGGACTCGCACCAGGACGCGCTCGCGGGGAGCACCACGTCGGCGAGTTCGGCGGTGCGGGTCAAGAAGATGTCCTGCACCACCAGGTGGTCCAGGTTGCGCAGGCGGCGGGTGGTCTTGTGCGTCTCGGGCTCGGACTGGACGGGGTTCTCGCCGATCACGTAGAGCGTCCTGAGCTCCCGCTCGTCCATCGCCTCGAACATCTGGGTCAGGTTCTTGCCCTTGACGCCCTGGATCTGGCGCCCCCACGCCGCCTCGAAGGGCGCGCGCACCCGCGGGTCCAGGATGTCCTGGAACCCGACCAGGCGGTCGGGGATGGCGCCCATGTCGCCTCCGCCCTGCACGTTGTTCTGGCCGCGCAGCGGGTTGAGCCCCGATCCGTGCCGCCCCACGTGCCCGGTCAGCAGCGACAGGTTGATCAGCGAGCGGACGTTGTCGGTCGCGTTGTGGTGCTCGGTGATGCCGAGCGTCCAGCACATCTGGGCGCGCTCGGCGCGGGCGTAGGCGTGCGCCAGCTCGCGGATGGCCTCGGCGGGCACGCCGGTCACGGCCTCGGCGGCGGCGAGCGTCCAGGGCTCGACCAGCGCGCGGTACTCGTCGAAGCCGCTCGTGGCGCGCCGGACGAAGGTGTCGTTGGCCAGCCCGGCGTGCAGGATCTCGCGCCCGATGGCGTGCGCCAGGGGGATGTCCGTGCCCACGTCCAGTCCGAGCCAGCGGTCGGCCCACTCGGCGGTCGGGGTGCGCCGGGGGTCGACGACGAACAGGCGTGCGCCGTTGCGCACCCCCTTGAGCACGTGCTGGAAGAAGATCGGGTGGGCGAAGCGGGGGTTGCCTCCCCAGATCACGATGAGGTCGGTGTCCTCGACCTCGGCGTAGGAGGAGGTGCCCCCGCCCGAGCCGAAGGCCGCGGCCAGCCCGGCGACGCTGGGCGCGTGGCAGGTGCGGTTGCAGGAGTCGACGTTGTTGGTCCCGACGACGACGCGGGTGAACTTCTGCGCCATGAAGTTCATCTCGTTGGTCGCCCGCGCGCAGGAGAGCATGCCGAAGGAGTCGGGCCCGTGCTCGTCCACGCCGCGCCGGAACCCGGCGGCCGCACGGTCGAGTGCCTCCTCCCAGGAGGCCGGGCGCAGTTCGCCGCCGTCGCGGACGAGGGGCTGGGTGAGTCGGTCGTAGGGTGCGGAGAAATCGTCGGATCGCATGTGGCCTCGCTTGGTGGTCGTGGCCGGATTCGCCTGGTCCGACGGCGCCCGTGGCGCCTGACGGGGATACTGCATACAGTATTTAGCGATCGTGGGCCATGGTCAAGGGTGGGCGGCCAGGGCCGGGGAGGGAGGGGCCGCAGGACCGGCCGCGTCGAGCATCCGGTCGTTGAGCAGTCCGGCGACGGCGTCCACCGCCCGGAGCGCCGGAACGGGGGTCCCGGTCAGGTCGGCCAGCTCCACCACGGCGGACAGGATGACGTCCAGTTCCATGGGGCGCCCGCGCTCCAGGTCGTGCAGGGTCGAGGTGCGGTGGTCGCCGGCGCGCTCGGCCCCGGCCAGGCGGCGGTCGATGGAGATCGCGGGGCGCACGCCGAGCCGGGCGGCCACCTCCAGGGTCTCGGCCATCATGGTGCGGGCCAGCTCCCGGGTCGAGCGGCTCCGGCAGATCTGCGCCATGGTGGAGCGCGTCAGCGCGCTCAGCGGGTTGAAGACGATGTTGCCCATCAGCTTCACCCAGATGTCCTCGCGCAGGTCCTGCTCGATCGGGCACTTGAGGCCGCCCGCCTCCATCGCCGCCTGGAGGTCGCGGCAGCGGGCGGAGCGGGAGCGGTCCGGCTCGCCGATGGAGAACCGTGTCCCCTCCATGTGCCGGATCACCCCCGGCCCGGCGATCTCGGTGGCGGCGTAGACCACGCAGCCCACGGCGCGCTCGACCGGGATCGTCCGGCTGACCGAGCCGCCCGGGTCCACGCTCTCGATGCGGTGCCCGGCGAGGGGGCCGCTGATTCCGTGGAAGTACCACCACGGGATGCCGTTCTGTGCGGCGACGACCATGGTGGAGGGCCCCAGCAGGGGGCGCAGCAGCGGACCGCAGCCCGCGTAGTGCTGGGCCTTCAGGCCGAGGAGGACGGCGTCGACGGGGCCGACCTCGGACGGGTCGTCGGTGGCGTGCGGGTGTGCGGTGAAGTCGCCGCGCGCGCTGAGTACCTGGACCCCCCGCTCCCGCAGGGCCTTCAGGTGCTCGCCACGGGCGATGAGGTGGACGTCGGCCCCGCCCCTGTGGAGCGCGGCGCCCGCGTAGGCTCCGATCGCTCCGGCACCGAGTACGGCGATTCGCATGAGGACTCCCTTCCTTTCACATACTGTATACAGTATTCTCCGGGATATCGTTCCTCACCGGTCCGTAGGGAGAGAAGGAATGCCCGACCCGGCTGCCTCGGAAACTTCTCCGCTTCTTCACGCGGAAGCCCACCCGCGCGCCCCGCTGCCCTGGAACCCGGCACGGGAGCTGGCGCGGGTGACCGGTGCCGAGGGTGGCACGCCCATGGTCGAGGAGCCGCTCGCCGGCGCCCTCGGCGCCACCCTCGGCGCCGACCTCGTCCCGGCGGCCGACGTCCCCCTGCTCGACTGCGCCGCCATGGACGGCTACGCGGTCGCCGGTGAGGGCCCCTGGGCCGTCGTCGGACGGACGCTCGCCGGGCGCCGGGGCCCGGTCGCCCGGCTGCGGCGCGGCGAGGCCGTGGAGATCGCCACCGGCGCCGTCGTGCCGGACGGCACCACCGCCGTCCTCCCCCACGAGCTGGCGGCCGGGTCCTCCGAAGCCGTGCACGGCCGGATCGGGGAGGGACGGCACATCCGCCGCCGCGGCGAGACCACCGCGGCCGGGACGACGGCAGCCCGCCGCGGGAGTCCCGTCACCCCCGCCCTCCTGGGGCTGGCCGCGAGCCTGGGCCGGGACACGCTGCCCGTGGTCCGGCCCCTCGTGCGGGTCCTGGTCACGGGGGACGAGGTCGTGGACGAGGGGATGCCGCGCCCCGGAGCCGTGCGCGACGCCATCGGCCCCGTGCTGCCCGGTCTGGTCGCGTGGGCCGGAGGGGCCTGCGCCCCCGCTGTGCGGGTCCCCGACCGGGGGCGGGACCTGGCGCGGGAACTGGGCGGCGCCGGGGAGTCCGACATCGTCGCGGTCTGCGGTTCCTCCTCGGCCGGCCCCGCCGACCACCTCCGCGCGGTCCTGGCGGGGCTCGGCGCGCGGGTCGTCGTCGACGGTGTGGCCTGCCGGCCGGGCCACCCGCAGGTGCTGGCCGTCCTGCCCTCCGGCGCGGTGGTCGTGGGGCTGCCCGGCAACCCCGGTGCGGCCCTGGCCGCCGCGCTCACACTGCTGGTCCCGGTGCTCAGCGGGCGTGCCGACCGGCGGGACCCCGCGCACACCGGCCGGCGGACACGGCTCATCGGCCCGACCGCCCCGCACCCGACCGACACCCGCCTGGTCCCGGTGCGCGTGAGCCGCGACCTGGCGGTCGAGCTGCCCACCTCGGGCTCCGCCGACCTGCGGGCCGCCGCCACGGCGGACGCCCTCGCCGTCGTCCCGCCCTCCCGCGTCCCGGGGCGCCTCCCGGGGAGGGTCGAGCTCGTGGAGGTCCCGGTATGACCGACCCACTCCCCGTGTTTTGTACACTGTCTACAAAGATCGCGCACCAGGACTCTGGAGATTCCCTATGGCCTCGCAGGGGTTGAACACCGTCGCCGGACGGATCCAGCGTCCCGTACCGCTGCGCGAAGCCGTGTACGAGGCCATCCTCGACCTGATCACCACCCGGGCGCTCTCACCCGGCCAGCACCTGGTCGAGACCGAGCTCGCCCAGACCCTGGGCGTCTCCCGCCAGCCCGTCCGCGAGGCGATGCAGCGGCTCAGCAACGAGGGCTGGGTGGACCTGCGGCCCGGCTACGGGGCGTTCGTGCACACGCCCACCGAGAGCGAGGCCGACCAGCTCCTGGCGGTCCGCGCGCTGCTGGAGACCGAGTCGGCCCGCCTGGCCGCCGCCAACGCCTCCGCCGAACAGGTCGGCCACCTGCGCGAACTCGTCGCCGCCGGGCGCGCGGCGACCGAGCTCGCCGACACCGACGCGGTCGTCCAGGCCAACGCCGACTTCCACCGCACCGTCACCGAGGCCTCGGGCAACCGGGTGCTCGCCGAACTCGCCGCCCAGGTCGATCGGCGCGTCCGCTGGTACTACGCCCCGGTCGCGCGCATCCGCGGCGCCGCCTCCTGGGACGAGCACGCCAGCCTCGTCGACGTCATCGAGGCGGGAGACGCGGACCAGGCCCTGCGGCTGATGAGCGAGCACACCGAGCGGACCCGGCGCACCTACCACGAGCGCGTGGACGGCACCGGGTCCTGAGGGGCGCCGGCCGGGCCCGGCCGCCCGGAACTCTGGCGTTCGCACCGACTCCGCCGGCACTCCCGCCTCGCAAAGCCATGTCAGCCCGGTCGCGCCGACGAAGGCCGTGGCGGCGTACCTGGAGGCGTGGTGAGGGTCTTGCCCGCGCCGTAGGGCTGCGGCTCCTCCGGAAGCGTGAGGTCGGTCCGCGGTTCTCCCCCTCGCGGGGGAGGCGTCGATGACGGAACGCGTGTTGGCTGCTGAGATGACCTCCGACACTGCGTCCACAGCTGATCGTTTTCCGGCCCCTCCACCACCCGGCGCTGCCGTGACCGCGATCGGCTTGCTGATGGCCCTGTGGTGCGTCGGGTTCGCGGTGTTCAACATCGTCTTCGAGATCACCGACCGTTTCGCTGACGGTGCCTATGCCCGCTACAGCTCCGCGATCACCGTGATGAACTGGCTCGTCGTCGGGCTGAAGGTGCTGGGGGCGGCCGTGGCGCTGCTGTCGGTCGCCAGGCGCCCGACGTTCGTTCCTCCGGCTCTCCTGGCCGTGTTGGTGTGGGGGGTTTTCGCGACGCTCGGCCTGTACGCCACGGGCAGCGTCGTACAGGCGGTCGGCATGGTCTCCGGCCTGGCGGGCGGTGTCGACCAGATCGACACCGCCGGTGTCGGCTACGTGCTCCTCTTCCTGCTGGCCGCGGCTGGTTTCGGGATCCTGGCGGTCTCCCACTCCCGGCGGAACGGCCTCCGGAAGGGCGTCGCCGTCCTCGGGGTGCTCGGCGCACCTGCCGTGCTGGGCCTTGTCCTGCTGGCCGTCCCGACGCTGCTGGCCGCCCTCGGCCTCATGCCGACACCCTGACGACCCCTGACCGGCCTTCACCGCCCGAAGTCGTCCAGAGGCCGGACCGTGCCGACCTCGGGGGGCTCCGGACGCCACGCGGTCACCGAGACCACGCCCGGCTCCAGCGGCTCCCCACCGTCGAAGAACCCGCCAGTGCCTCTCAGCGCTCGGCGAGCAGCCGCTCCACCACCCTGGCCACCCCGTCATCGTCGCTCGCCGGGGCGACCAGCAGCCCCAGGGCGGGGTCGAGCAGGTCCGGGTGTCCACTGCTCATCGCGTACCCCATCCCGGCCCATGTCAGCGCCGACACGTCGTTGGGCATGTCGCCGAAGGCCGCGACCTCCTCGGCCGGCACGCCCCACCGCTCGCAGAGCATCGCCAGGGTGCTGCCCTTGTTCACACCGGACGCGCTCAGCTCCAGCAGGCCGTGCCCGCCCGAGTAGGTGACCTCCGCCAGCGCGCCGACCGTCTCCACCGCCGCCTCGTGCAGGAGGTGTACCGGGGTCCCGTGCGAGCGCACCAGCAGCTTGGCGACCGGATCGGCGTGAGCCAGCAGGGCGTCGGTGGAGTCCAGGACCCCGCTCACCCAGTCACGGGAAATCCACGGTTCGAGCACGTAGTCGGGCTCGTGGAAGAAGTCGGTACCCGTCTCGATGCCGAAGCCGATATCGGGAAGGGCGCCGCGCAGCTTCTCGACCACGGTGCCCGCCGTCTCCACCGACAGGGGGCGCACGAACGGGTCCCCGTCGAAGGTGTGGGCGAGCGCGCCGTTGCCGCACAGGACGGCGGCGCACGTGAACTGGGAGGCGATGTGCCACGTGTTCCGGGGCGGGCGCCCGGTGGAGACGACCACCTTCACCCCCGCGTCCGCGGCTGCGGCCAGTGCTTGCCGGTTGCGGGGTGAGACCAGCCCCTTCGGACCCAGGAGAGTGCCGTCGAGGTCGGTCGCGATGACCCGGGGAAAGACCATGTGTCGCATTATGTCTGCCCTCGGTGGTGGAGGGAAACGGCGGTGGCCGGTTTCGGTGCGGGCACGGGGTCCGTGCCCCGGTCCGGGCTCGGGGACGACACCGCCCCGAGGGCGGCCGGGACACGTTCCACGACGCCGCCGCGGAAGACGTCGTAGAGGTCCAGGGACTCCAGGTGCACGTAGCCGATGTGGCAGTCGCAGCTGTCCAGAGGACACGGGCTCGGCCCGAGCCGTTCGGCGAACGACCCGTCGTAGAGGTTGCCCATCGGCGTGTCCACGAAGTGGCAGCGGCGCACCCCGCCGTCGCCGTCCACGGACAGCACGGTGTCACCCGTGCGGCAGGGACGGCCCAGGCTCGGGTGGGGGTTCCGGCTGTAGTGGAAGTGCGGGTCCAGCTCCTGCCACCGCGCGGCCTCGCCGTCGGTGTAGACCCGGCCCTCGGCGGCGTTGACCCACAGGTACACGTCCCCGGGCAGGTCCGCCCGCATCCGCCGGGCCGCCTCCAGGTGGTCCGGCTCGCCGACCACGCCGACACTGAACCGCACACCCGCCGCGACCAGCTCCCGGGCCCCGGCCAGGAACCGCTCGTGGGAGACCTGGCCCGGGTGGTAGGTGGTCCACAGCGCGGTGGACGACAGGTCGCAGTCGGCCAGCCATCCGAGGCGCCCGCTCAGGTTGGTCTGGACGGCCACCCGTTCCACGTGCGGCAGGTGGCTGAGCCCGACGATCGCGGTGCGGTACCAGGAGCGCACCAGCCCCTCGCCCCAGGGGGTGAACAGCACCGAGATCCGGGTGCCCGGGTTCTGGTCCGCGCGCCCGGCCACCCAGTCGGCGAACCGCTCCAGGGCGGCCCGGTCCGCGCGCAGGGTCCGGGGGTCGTCGCGCCGCTTGGCGAAGGGGCAGTACGGGCAGTCGTAGTCGCAACTGGCCAGCGGCCCACGGTAGAGGAGTGTCAGGTGCGGCGGGAGCTCCGGGGCGGGGTGCGCCGGTGCGGGCGCGCCCGGCACACGGGGCGCCGGAGCCCCGTTGATCCCCGGCCAGGGGAGCGGGACCACCCGTGCCCGGGGCCCCCTCGCCGGGCCCGCGGCCGGTGCGGCGGGGTCCACGGCGCTCACCTGGCCTCGTACTCGGCCATCAGCGCCGACACCCCGGAGGAGAAGGCCATCGGCCCGACGGCGTCCGAGTGCGCGAGGCCCTCGGGGGTCAGCCGGACCGTGTCCGGGGCGCCGTCCGGTTCCAGCCAGCCGCGGGCGTCGAGCGCGGCGAACAGTTCGGGGAAGTCCGACACGGGGTGGCCGCCGAACCGCTCCGTGTAGGCGGCGGCGTCCATGCCCTCGGCCAGCAGCAGCGACTGGACCAGGTGGCGGCGGCGCCGTTCGTCACCGTCCAGCCGGAACCCCACCTCGGCGTGCGCGAAACCCCCGGCCCCCCGGCCCACGTAGTCGGCGATGATCGACCGCACGTGGCCCACCCCCACGGCATAGTCGAACGAGTAGTGGGCGGACGCCGTGTACGACCGCGCCCCGCACCCCAGCCCCACCATGCCGTCGGTCTGGCAGCAGTGGTCCGGACCCTCCGTCCCGGAGGAGGGGGCGTCCGCGCGCCGGAACATGCGCATGGACACCTGCTCGTAGCCGTGCTCCAGCAGGTGGTCGCGGCCCTGCCGGTACAGGCCGAGCCGGTGGTCGTCCCACTCCCGGGCGCGGCGGCCCAGGCCCGTGAGCGGTCGCACGTACAGGGGGTACAGGTAGACCTCCTCGGGGGACCGTTCCAGCGCCGTGTCCAGGGAGTACGCCCAGGTACGGGCGTCCTGCCGGTCGATCCCGTAGATGAGGTCGACGTTGAGCCCGGCGGAGGTGTGCTCGCGGATGGCCGTCAGCGCCCGGTCCACCTCGGCGCGCTTTTGCGGACGGCCCGCCGCGTGCGCCTCGGAGTCCAGGAAGCTCTGCACCCCCATGCTGATCCGGGTGAGGCCGCGTGCTTCGAGCACGTCCAGCCGGTCGGGGGTGGCCGTGGCGGGGGAGGTCTCCACCGACACCGGCATCCGCGCCAGGTCCACCCCGAACGCGCGTTCGGTCAGGTCGTAGACCCGGACCAGCTCGTCGGCGGTCAGGTAGGTGGGTGTGCCGCCGCCCAGGGCGGCCCGCGCGAACCGGGCGCCCCCGGGCAGCGCCGCGGCCACCTCCCCGGCCTGGCGCTCCATCGCGTCCAGGTACGCGGTGACCTGCTCCGCCGGAGGCGTGGACCGTGTGAACAGGTTGCAGAACCCGCAGCGCATCTCGCAGAACGGGATGTGCGCGTACAGGGACAGCGCGCCCACCTCCTCGCCCCGCCACAGGTCGGCCAGCAGGGGGCGGTCCCCGAAGGGCCGGTAGGCGCTCTTGTGCGGATAGGCGTACACGTACGACCGGTAGGGGGAGTCCTCGCGCACGGGTTCCGGGCGCGGGACGGGGGTGACGGTCACGGGGTCGCCTCCTCGGCGTGGGCGGGTGCCTCCGGTCGGACGGGCGCGGTGTGCCCCCGGGGCAGGAACGCGTGGGTGTAGGGGACCGTCCACACGGTCTCGTGTCCGATCCGGTGGCCGGTGTGGCCGTCCTCGCCGTAGGCGGTGCCGTGGTCGGAGCACACGATCGCGAAGCACGGGCGGCGGGCGGACATCGCGGCGAGCAGGGGCGGCAGGTGCCGGTCGACGTACTCCAGGGCCGCCGCGTGGCTCTCCAGGGTGTCGCCGTCCTCACGGGAGGCACCGGGCAGGTGGAACCAGTTGGGCTGGTGCAGGGCGGACACGTTGAGGAGGAGGAAGAGGGGTTGGCCGGCCGGGCGCTCCCCGGCGATCCGCGCGGCCCGCGCCACCTGGTTCTCGAAGGAACGGGGGTCGGCCACCCCGAACGACTCCTCCCAGTGGCTCTCGGCGAACATGCCCGGGATCACCGACCCCACCGCCGACCGCCGGTTGAAGAACCCGGTGCCCCCCACACAGGCCGTGTGGTACCCCGCCCCGGCCAGGCCGGACGCCAGGTCGGCGGTGTCGAAGGTCCAGGTGCGCGGCGCGGTGGACACGCTCCCCGGGAAGGCGGCGGCGAACAGGCGCGGGTGCGGCCCGGGGGCCGCCGGGGTGGGCAGGAACCCGGCGAGCATCGCCAGGTGGGAGGCGTACGTGAAGCTCCCGGGGGCGTGCCTGCGCTCCCATCCCCCCTCCGGCAGCAGCCGGGCGAGGTGGGGCGTGCGGCCCGACCGGGCGAGTCCGTCGGCCACGTCGAAGCGCAGGGTGTCCAGGGTGAGCAGCAGGATGTCGTGCGTGCCCACCACGGCGTTCATGTCGGGTTCGGTGCTCATTGTCTTTCTTCAGGGCGAGGGGACGGCTTCGAAAGGAGCGGCGCCGGACGGCGCCGCCGGATGCCCGCCGACCGGGAACCGGCCCGAGACCAGGGCGTGCAGCTGCTCGGCGTAGGTGTCGCGGCCCTCGTGCAGCACACCGGGGACGAGGTCGCCGAAGGCGTTGACCTCGCAGACCGTGAACTTGCGCCAACCGGGGGAGGGCATCAGGTCCACCCCGGCGTGCAGGGTGCGGGGGAAGCACGCGGCGGCGGCCTCGGCCGTGGCCACCGCCTCCGCCCAGGCCTGCGGGCCGACCGAGGCCCGCAGCGCGTCGAGGTCGCCGCGGGCGTTGCCCAGGTGCAGGTTGGTCATGGGGCCCGGCGACGTGCGCGCCACGACGTGGGTGGCCCGCCCCGCGACCACCACCACCCGCAGGTCGACGACCCGCCCGCCGAAACCGGCCTTGGGCACCCACCGCTCGACGTGCAGCCCGTCGGGGGCGAGGGCGTCCACGACCGCGGCGACGTCGTCCTCGCGGGTGTAGGTGCGCGGGCGCAGGCGGTTGTAGAGCCGGACGGAACCGTCCCCGTCCCGGACGAGGTCGGCGGTGGTCACCGCCCGGATCCGCCCGCCGGGCGCGGCGGCCAGTGCCACCACCCCGGAGGCGGAGGAACCGTGGGCGGGCTTGACGAACACCCGGGGCCGGCCGTGGTCGGCCATCGCCGCCCGTAGCTGTGCGTAGCCCGTGACCGGGCCGGGCAGCACGGGCGCCACCGGGACCCCGGCCTCCGCCAGCCGGGCGTGGCAGCGCCGCTTGTCGCACATGTCCACCAGGTCCTGCGGCTCCTGGAGCAGACGCGCGCCCGGGGCGGCGGACACCGCCGCCGCGAGGCGGTCCAGGGAGGCACGGAAACCGGCGTGCTGGTCGGCCGTGCCCTCGGCGCGGTACAGGTCGGGGTCGCGGTCCCAGCCGCGCAGCAGGCGCTCGGTCTCCACGTCGCCGCCGGGGGAGTCCACCCGGACCAGGGCGCCGTCGGGGACGGCGACCGGACCGGCGGCCAGGTCCCGCCACGGCAGGACCGCGGGCGCGGGCAGGCCGGCGGACCGGGCCGCCGCGAGGAACAGGTCCAGGCGGCGGTTGCCGGGCACCCCCACCACGACCAGTGGCCGCTCGCGGATCACTCGGAGACCGCCGTGTAGCGGTGGACGTGCGTCTCGCCGTCGTACTCGTCGACCTCGGCCTCCTGGGGCGCGGACACGTCGACCTCCACCCCTGACGCGGTGAACTCCGCGCGGACGCGTTCCGCCATCTCCTCGGAGAGGTAGTGGTGGTGCAGGTCCAGCCGCCCCAGGCCGCGGAAGACCGGTGCGTCGAGGAGCACCCGGGCACCCTCGTCCGTGAGGGTGCCCAGGGAGAGGTCGAGCGTGTCCAGCGCGGCGACCAGGGGTGCCCCGGCCAGGGCGGGGACCCAGCCGTCCAGGTCCTCGGTGTTGCGCAGGCCCAGGTGGCGCAGCCCGGGGAAGGCCGTGCCGGAGAGCACGGGCGCGAGGTCCTCGGGAGTGCTCTCGCCGCCGTACTCCTTCGCGCCCAGCCACAGTTCCAGGCGTTCCAGGTTGGGGAGCGAGGACGCGCCCACGTCCCGCACGACCTCGGGCCGGAGGGCTCCGCTCTGCACGGTGAGGCTCCGCAGGGCGCGGTGCTCCGCGATCCGCAGACCCGGGCCGGCGCTGCCGCCGCGGACCGTGAACCCGACCAGGTCCGGGAACGCGGCGAGGAGGGGGGCGAGGTCGCCGTGCTCGATCCAGGAGATCTCGTTCTCCTCCTGGACGACCTCGGCGAAGAACAGCGAGCGCAGGCCGGTCAGCCTCGGCGCGATCCCGAGCAGCCGGTCGCGGACCTCGTCGGAGGGCACCGCCTCGACGTCGCCCGCCATGTTCCCGACGATCAGGGCGGTGACCGCCGACAGGTCCACCTCCTCGGCGAACCTCGTGACGTAGGCCGCGGTGTCCTCCAGGCGGGAGGACCAGCCCGGGCGTGAGTAGCGGACCGGCTCCTCCGTCCGCAGCCTCCAGGCCACCGAGCCGGGCGCGGCCGACCCGGCGGCCAGGGCGGCGTGCGGGGGGTAGGGGTCGGGGACGGGCTCCCCCCGGTGGACCATGCGCTGGTACTCGTGGTCCACCGTGTCCAACGCGGGGAACTCGACCACCGGTAGTCCCGCGAACTCCGTCAGGTGGCTGTGGTTCGGCAACGGGGTCTCCTGCCTGGGGGATCGGGACGCCCCCATGTCTAACAGCCGGGTGCGACACCGTCGCGAACGGGCCCGGTCACTCGGCGACCGCCGTGTAGTAGTGGTCCGCCCCGCCGTGGGAACTCGGTGTCCGGTGGTCGGACAGGTCGACCTCCACGCCGGGCAGCGCGGAGCGGACGCGCTCCCGCACCTCCTCGGACAGGTAGTGGTGGTGCAGGTCGAGCCTGCGGAGATGCCGGAAGGCCGGGGCGGCCTCGACCAGGGCCTCACCGCCCCGATCAGTGAGGTCGCCCAGGGACAGGTCGAGGACGTCCAGGGCGGCTACCGCGGGCGCCTCCGCCAGGACGGGGATCCAGTCGTCGACCCCCTCGGTGTTGCGCAGGCCCAGGTAGCGCAGCTCGGGGAAGGCCTTGCCCGAGAGGACCGGGACCAGGTCCTGCGGCGTGGTGTCGCCCCGGTACGCCTCCACCCCGAGCCACAGCTCAAGGTTCTCCAGCGCGGGCAGGCCGGAGGAGGCGACCCCCCGGGAGACCCGGCCGGGCAGCCCGCCGCTCTGGATGGTGAGGGTGCGCAGACCCGTGTGCTCGGGGAGGTGGAGGTCGAGCCTGCCGTCGCCCATGTGGGGGTCCCCCGTGCCGCGCACGGTGAGCTCCTCCAGCGAGGGGAAGGCCTCGGCCAGGGGGGAGAGGTCGCACTGGTGGATCCAGGAGATCTCGTTCTCCTCATACACGATCTCGCCGAAGAACAGCGACCGCAGCGAGGAAAAGGCCGAGGCGTGCCGAATCAGCAGATCCCGGGGCACGGTCGACGACACCTCGTAGTCGAGCCCGCCCCACACGCCGATGATGAGCGCCCGCACCCTGGTCGTGTCCACCTCGGCCAGGAAACGGGCGAAGTACGCGGGGAAGTCCTCCGGCACCTCGAACTGCTCGATCCGGAGCCGCCAGGCCACCGACTCCGGGGCGGCGACGGCCGCGGCCGACTCCTCGGGTGCCGGCAGGGAGAAGCGCACGGGCTCTACCGCCGCCGGGGGGAACTCGACCACGGGTAGACCGGCGTACTCGGTGATGTGGGAGGTGTTCGGCATCGGCTGCTCCTGGCTGCTCTCTCGGGGGTGCGGACCCTGTTCTAGCAGGCGGAGACGACACACCACTGGGAGGCGGTGCGGTACTCGCCCGGGGCACCGGCTCCGGTCAGACGCGCCTCGAAGGCCGGGGGAGGTCCCGGCGCCCGCCAGGGGCCGCGCGGCCCCTGGCGTGGAGGGCGGAGCACGACGACGTCGACTCCAGGATCCCCCGCATGCGCGGGCACTCCAGGACATCCTCGGCGTCGCAGGACACGACGTGCGCCACCATCTCGCGGGCGGCCCGCAACCGCTCCAGGCGCTCGTCCAGCAGGGCCAGGTGCTCGGCCAGCCTGGCGCGGCGCGACCCCCCGTCGGGGGCGGTGACGACCCCGCGGATCTGCGCGAGGCTCAGACCCGCCTCCTGGGCCTGCAGCACCAGCGCCACCTGGACGCGCTGGGCGGGCGAGTAGCGGCGCCGGCCGCCTGAGCGGTGGGACGGCTCCAGCACCCCCTCCGACTCCCAGTGCCGCAGGACGTGGGTGGCCAGACCGAACTCTCCGGCCAGTTCTCCGATGGACAGCTCCGACGCGCTTGACTTCATGTGGACATCAACTCCCAGACTGGTGGTCCGGGTCAAGGATCAGGGAGGACACCATGGACGAGCGGACCGAACGGGTACGCGGTGACTGGAACCGGATGTCGCAGCGGTACGAACGGGGGGCGCGCGCCCAGGACCTCGTGTTCGGGAGCACCCGCGCGAGGCTGTGCGGCCGGGCCAGGGGCAGGGTTCTGGAGATCGCGGTGGGGACGGGCCAGAACCTGGCCCACTACCCGGACGGCGTGGAGGTCACCGGCGTCGACCTGAGCCCCGCCATGCTGGCGCACGCGCGGGCCCGCGCCTCCGCTCTGGGCCTGGACGCCGTGCTCCGGGAGGGCGACGCCCAGGAGCTCGCCTTCGCGGACGGGGCGTTCGACACCGTCGTGTGCGCGCTCGCCCTGTGCACGATCCCCGACCAGCGCCGGGCCCTGGACGAGATGTACCGGGTGCTCCGGCCGGGCGGCCTCCTGCTGCTGGTCGACCACGTGGAGTACACGCGGTGGCCCCTCCGCCTCCGGGAGGCACGCAAGGAGTACCCTCGGCGGCTCCCGAGGGCGGTCGCCGCCGAGGCGGGCTTCACGGTGGACGCCCACCACCGGACCGCCCTGGGCCTCGTCGAGACCGTCACCGCCCACCGGGCGCCCCGACCGGACCCGCCCCGGGAAGCCGGGTGACCGGGCGTCCGCGCCGGTTCCGGCGCGTCTGCGGCGCTGCGACGGGACAAGCCCGACGACCGGTGTGACAGTGGTGGCATGGCTACTCACAGTGAACTCCGCGACTTCTGGGAACGCCGGCTCGAAGGCGACTGGACCGAGAGCGGCGTCGGGTACAGGGCGCTCGGACGGCCCTTCAACACGTGGATGTACCGGGTGCGCGAGGAGGTGTTCCTGCGTGAGGTCGGTGGTCTGCAACCCCGCGCCGCCGACGTCCTCGACGTCGGTAGCGGCACCGGGTTCTACGTGCGCCTGTGGGACGAGCTCGGAGCGTCCCGGATCACCGGCTCGGACATGACCGAAGCGGCTGTGGAACGCCTCCGCGAGAGGTTCCCCGAGCACCGGTTCGCCCGTCAGGACGCCTCGGAGCTGGACGCCTTCGAGGACGACTCCTTCGACGCGGTGTCCTGCATGGACATGCTCTTCCACATCACCGACGACGAGCGCTACACCGCCGCGGTCCGGGAGTTCGCCCGGGTGCTGCGACCGGGCGGCCTGCTCGTCCTCTCCGAGAACTGCCTCCGGCGCCCCGAACAGCGCGGTGAGCACCAGGTCAACCGCACCCTGGAGTGGATCTCGGGAACCGCCGGCAAGGCGGGGTTCGACATCGTCCGCCGCGTCCCCATGCTCATGCTGATGAACGCCCAGGTCGACGCCCCGCTGCCGTGGCGCAAGGCATGGGGCGGTGTCCTGCGCGCGGCCACCGTGACCGCGCCGACCGGCTGGCTGGCGGGCGCCGCCCTCTACCCGCTGGAACGGCGCCTGGTCCGCGGTCGCAAGGAGAGCCCCACCACGGAGCTGGTGGCGCTCCGCCTGCGTGAACAGGGGTGACACGGATGTGACAGCGAACACGGGGCGACCGTGCGAAGTGTCATGCCTGGTACCGGGTTACGGTTGACGTCCACCTTCCACCGGATGTGGCGGCCTCCGAGACCGGGCCACCGGCGCGGTGGCCGTCCTGCTCGGGAGGCGACTTTGCGACGCTCCAGACGTTCCACGCTCAGATCCCTGGCCAAGTGGGGGCTCGTGGGACTGGTGACCACCCAGGTCGCGGTCGCCGCGACCCTCATGGGCATCAACCACTGGCGCAGGAAGGTGCGGCCGCACCGCGCGAACTTCCCCCGGACCGCACCCGCGGAGATACCGGTCGGCGGTACCACGGTCACCGTGTACACCTACGGCGAGGACGTGTTCGAGGACATGCTCCGGGCGATCCGGGGCGCCCGCCACCGGGTCCTGTTCGAGTCCTACATCGTCAAGGACGACCGCGTGGGCCACGAGTTCAAGCAGGCGCTCATCGAGGCGGCCCACCGGGGCGTCGAGGTGTACGTCATCTACGACGGTTTCGCGAACCTGGTGGTCCCGCGGTCGTTCTTCCGGTTCCCGGACAGCGTGAAGGTGCTGCGCTACCCGGCGTTCCGGCCGGGCGTGCTCCTGCTGAACGTCCGCAAGTCCGGCCGCGACCACCGCAAGATCCTCGCCGTGGACGGTGAGGTGGGGTTCGTCGGCGGCTACAACGTGGGGTTGCTGTACGCCACCGAGTGGCGCGACACCCACCTCAGGGTCTGCGGCCCGACGGTGTGGGAGCTGGAGAACGCCTTCGTGGACTTTTGGAACATGAACCGCCTGCCGAGGCACCCGGAGTTGGCGGGGCTGGGCGAGGCCGTGTGGGACGCGCGCTTCCGGGTGCACCGCAATGTGCCGGAGCAGCTCATCTACCCCATCCGGGCCATGTTTTTGGAGGCCATCGACAGGGCCAAGGACCGGGTGCTGTTCACCCAGGCCTACTTCATCCCCGACCGCGAGTTCCAGAGGGCGCTGATCAGCGCGGCCGAGAGGGGCGTGGACGTCAACATCCTCGTCCCGGAGAACTCCAACCAGGTCATCGCCGACTGGTTGGCACGCGGACAGTACTCGGCGCTGTTGAGCGGCGGGGTGCGGCTGTGGCTGTACCAGGACGCCATGGTGCACGCCAAGACGGCGACGGTGGACGGCCGCTGGTCGACGGTCGGCACGGCCAACGTGGACCGGTTGAGCATGACCGGGAACTACGAGATCAACGCGGAGATCTTCGACGAGGACGTGGCCGCGCACCTGGAGAAGATCTTCGCCAAGGACCTCACCAACTGCCGGGAGCTGACGGCCGAGGAGTGGCGGGGGCGGCCGTTCGCGGCCAAGTTCAGCGAGGTCGTCCTCGCACCGTGGCGCCCGCTCCTGTGAGGGCGCCGTCCCGGATCGGGGCGGGCGGGCAACCGGTGCGGTCGGCCGCCCGGCAGGGCTGAGGCCGGACGGACGGTGCCGTCGGGACGCGCGAGCGGGCCCGGGGGCCGTGCCGGGTCAGGAGCGGCGGAGCCTGGGCGGCGGTGTGGGGCCGGTGGAGAAGAAGGGGTCCGGGGTCGCCTTGCGGGGCCGGGGGCCGCCCCAGTGCTGCGGGCCCGGGTGGGGCGTGCGGTGGAGCGCGTTGGCGATCGCCGAGGCGGAACCGCCCCGCTGCCGGGTGTCGGGTTCGGATTGCTCGTCGTCGTCCGGCCGCTCGTCGTCGGCGTGGTCCGCGTGTGTCATCCGAATGCCCCCCGACCTGCTGTTCCGTTTGCTCCGTTCGATCCATCATCGGTCGGTGGGGGCGCAATGTCATGCCGACACGGTGGCGGCTCCCGACGTTCTCCGACGGGCGTCCCGGTGGAACACCGGACGGACACGTGCCAAGGGCGCCGTCGCGGCGGGGCACGGCGGCGGCGTCGTCTCCGACGGACGGACGGACGGGACCGGGGCACCCGCACCCTTCCTCCGACCGCACCCGTGGTCGACCGACGGCCGGTTCAGGGGGTTGCGCTTCCGCGACCTGGCTGGCGAACGGCCCGAAAGTCGAAGAAGCGCAGACCGCCGACCACCGCTCCGGACTCGATCTCCTCCAGGGTCCACGGGTGGGCGGAGTAGTCGTCGACCGCCCGGCCCCCATGTTCGAGCAGCAGCTCGACCAGGCGGCGGATCTCCGCCGTCCCGTCGACACGTCCGGAGATGTCTGCCTGGACCGCCCATTCGGGACGGTGCCCGAGATCCGTTTCGAGGACCGCGACGTCGTCGGGATCCCAGTCGGAGAAGAGCAGACCGGTCCGCTCGTCGTCCACGTCGACGTAGAGCGCGCCGTCCAGGCTCCACGCGTCGCCGTGCCGGGACAGGTGGCGGTCGAGGGCGGCAACGGTCGCGACTCGGTCGGACGCCGGAAAAACGAACACGGTGCGCATGGTCAGAACCTAGGCGGTGGGCCCCGGTGATGGCCACGCGATAGGTGAGCTCCGGGCCGCCCAGGGGTGACCTCCCGGACACCGGACCGCCCCACCCCAATGGACACGCGGCTTCTTACGGGGTCTGGAGCGAAGCGAGGAACTCGTCGGTCCTCCTGACCTCGTCGCGGTCGTAGGTGCTGACGTTCGCGAGAACCTCGGAGCCACCGGTTCGCTTGAGGAGGCCGGTGAGTGAGTCCGCCACCTGCTCAGGGGCGCCGGCGATCGCGGAGTCCATCCAGTCGTCCACCGCCCTGAGCTTCCTCTCCCGGCTCGTTTCGCCGAGCAGTCGACGTACCTCCTCGACGGGGCGGAGCGCGCGGAACTCCCCGACCTCCCGCGAGTCCGCGAAGGCCCAGGCTTCGGGCAGCAGCAGGTCGCGGGCGCGCTCCTCGGTCTCGGCGACGGCGATGTCCACGTTCACCATCAGGTAGGGAGCGGGTGCGGTCGGGCTCGGCCGGAAGTCGTGGAAGTACGCGGCGATTCTGCTCGCATCACGAAGGACCGGACCTCCGATCACCACCGGAAGCCCCAGTTCGGCGGCGAGGGTCAGCCCGCCCTGGACGGCGAGCAGGAACACGGGCGGAGGCTCGACGCCGGGCCTGACAGTGATCTCGGCCCGTCCACTCAGATACCGGCGGATCTTCTCCACGTCAGCCGGGTACTCGCCCTCGTGCAGGACGGTTCGCCCGAGCGCCCGTCGGATCGGAGCGGTGAAGCCGAGCGAACCACCCAGCCCCAGGTCGACCCTGCCGGGGAAGAGCGCCTCCAGGAGTAGCGCCTGCTCGGCGATCACCAGCGGATTGTGGTTGGGGACCATGATCCCGCCCGTGCCCAGCCGGATGCTGCGTGTGCGGGCACCGATCGCCGCGAGCAGCACGGTGGGAGCCGCGCTTGCGATGCCTGGGACCGCGTGGTGCTCGGCGGTCCAGAACCGGTGAAAGCCGAGTTCCTCCGCACGTACGGCTCTCTCGACGGTCGTCGCGATCGTCTCCGCGTCGGACTCGCCACTGCGCGTCCGTGAGCGGTCGAGCAGAGAAACACGCATCAGTTCCTGACTCCATCCGTGCTGGGAGTGGACCCCGACACGATCCGACAGATCCTGGCTCACTCGCAGATGTCACGGACCGCCCGCTACATCCACGCCAGTGACGAACGTGTTCTGCGGAGCGGTGGAGAGGATCGGAGAGGCGTTATGGGGACAACCCGAGAACTGAGACCAGGCCATCGGCCTGGGGTCTCTCTGATCAGAGAAACCCCAGGTCACAGGGGCGGCCCCAGCAGGATTCGAACCTGCGACACCCGCTTTAGGAGAGCGGTGCTCTATCCCCTGAGCTATGGAGCCATGGGTCTGACGGAGGTATGCGTTGCCCCGCCGCCGGGCCAAGCCTAACCCAGGATAGAGGTGAATGGGGTGTCGGTTGCCGTTTCGGGGGTGTGACTGGGGGACTCTGCGTGCATGGCGGAGTACGCTGACCTACGATTGGTTGTCCTGGTGCGGTGTGACGTTGTTCATGGCGCGTGTTGCGTTATGGCCGGATATGCGCGCCGATCGCCCTGAAGGGCGGGTCGGAGCGAGGCTCGCACAGTGATGACCAGGTACTTCACCGAAGGCCGGGGAAGACGGCGGCGGGACGGGCGCGGGTCCGCACCGGGTCGGCCTCCTCCGGCGCAACGGTTCCGTGTGTCCGCATGTGGACATGTAGTACGTTCCTTGCGGTCACGGGTAGGTGTTCGAGGAAAAGCAGCCGGAGGATCATTCGTGCCGTTGATTTCTGATTCGGCGCGGCGCAGGTCCCGCGTACCGGGTAACAGCGGAGCGCTGACCGCATTCGCGACGTTCCACCGCGCCCGGTGTGCCCAGGCACTGTCGCTCGTGCTCGTCACCGCGCTGCTCGTCGTCCCCGTCCACTCCGGCGGGCTCGCCCCGGCCGAGGCTGGACTGGAGGAGTTCCGTGAGCGGGCCGAGACGGCCTCTCAGGAGCTGGAGGAGGGCACTGAACGTTACGTCGAGCGACAGGAGGAGCTGGAGGCCGCCCAGGAAGAGCTGGTCTCGACGCTCCACGAGCTCCAGCAGACCGAGCTCGAACTCGGCGAGATGCGCGAGCCCCTGGCCGCCCTGGCCAGCGCCCTCTACCAGCAGCCGGACGGTGGCATGCTCACCACGCTCACGTCGGGCACGCTCGACGACGACCTCCAGACGCAGTCCTACGCGGCGAAGATCTCCGAGGACAACCAGGCGATGATCCAGGAGGCCACCGACCTGCGCGAGGAACAGGTCGATCTGGCGAGCCAGGCGCAGGAGCTCCAGACCACCACGCAGTTGGAACAGGTCGAGCTGGCCGCTGAGGTCGAGAATCTGCGCGAGCAGTCCGAGGAGAGCTCGAACGAGCTCACCGCGGAGCTGGAGGAGCGCGGTATCGACCCGGAGGCCTACATGGCCGCAGCCGACTGTGACGCCTCCGCCGCGTCGAACGCGGACGGCCAGCCGAACGGCCTGCTGCCGGGCAACTCCCTCTGCGACCTGTACGACGACAAGCAGTTGCGCGCCGACGCCGCCGTCGCCTTCCTCGAACTCAACATGAGGTACGTGGACGAGTACGGCGAGAACATCTGCATCACCAGCGCCTACCGCGACCTGCCCAACCAGAACCGTGTCTACGGCGAGGTCGCTCCGGGGTTCGCCGCTGTACCCGGTACGAGTAACCACGGACTGGGCCAGGCGCTCGACCTCGGCTGCGGCATCCAGAACTTCAGGTCCGAAAGGTGGAACTGGATGGAGACCAACGGGGCGGACTTCGGGTGGACCCACCCCGCCTGGGCCAAGTCCAGCCCCTTCGAGCCCTGGCACTGGGAGTACGGCGGCTGAGTTGGTTCCGGGGGCGGTCCGTGCGGGCCGCCCCCGACGTGTGTCCGGCGGGCCCCCGGCCGTTCGGGAGCACCCGTGGCGCAGGGGCGGAACCCTCGGCGTAGGGGTCAGACGGTCTCCGCGGCGACCTCACTCGTGCAGTGGGAGCACCGGATGGCCTTCTTGTCGATCTCGGAGCAGCAGTAGGGGCAGGGCCGTGTCGTGGCCTCCTCGGCCTTGACGAACCTCTGCATGAGCTTGCCGAGCGGCAGGACCACGAGGAAGTACAGGACCGCGGCGGTGATCAGGAACGAGACCAGGGCGTCGACGAACGTGCCGTACATGAAGCGGCTGCCGTTGATCTCGAAGTAGAGGTCGGCGAACGTGGGGATGCCGCCGAAGATCCCGATCAGCGGGGTGATGAACCCCTCGGTGAACGCGGTGATGAGGTTGGCGAAGACCGTGCCGATCACGACCGCGACAGCCAGCTGCACCAGGTTTCCCTGGAACAGGAACTTCTTGAAGCCTTCCATGGAACAGCCCTACGTACTCGATGTGGTTGGGGTCGCCGGGCGTCCGGGGGGCGCGCACCGGCGCCCGCCAGCTTTCACCACCACAGGTCGGCGGTCAACCGCGAATGGTGATGGACAGGCGCGACGCGGTGGAGTGCCCCGCCAGGCTCCGGGCCTCCGCGGGCGTGGCGGCGATGAGGATGAGCGCGCCGCCCTCGCCGCCCCGGTCGGACTCGGAGGGCAGGGCGAGGACCGGACGGTCGCTGACCACCTCCACGGCCGGTCCCGCCCGAGCCGGGGCGAACTCGTCGGGGCTCCCCGCGGCGAGGACGTCCACCCGGCTGCCGGGTGAGAGGAGGCCGACCGCCCCGGGGTCCGAGACCCGCACGGGGACGGCGACCAGGCCGGGTCCGTACGGGCGGGCGGGAGGGTCGGCCAGGCGGGCGTCGGTGATCACCTCGCCCCGGCGCACCGGGGACGTGAGGGACAGTCCGGCCGTCTCCGTGCCGGACTCCAGCGCGCCGTCGGGGACGGAGCCGGCGGGCAGGGGCCGGGGGGTGAGGTCGCGCGCGGTGAGCGGTGCCGTGGCGTCGAGGTCGCGGGCGGCGACGAGGACCTGTTCGGTGGGCGCCGGGGGCGGGCGTACCGCCAGCACGGCGCTGAGGAGCGCGGCGGCGGCGAGGAGGGCGGCGACGGCGCGCCGGTACCGGTCCAACAGGCGGGTGAGCGCCCTGCGGTGCCGGTAGGGGGGTGGTGCGTTGGTCATGGTCCAACGCTAGGCCGCGGCGGGGCCGATCGGCCGTTGTCCACAGGCCGGACGTGCCGAGCGCCGCCGAGGACTCGGCGGCGCTGCGTCGGTCAACGGCCCCGCGGCTCAGCCGGCCGCGGCGGCGGTGCTGCTGGCCGTGCTGGTACCGGAGCCGGTTCCGCTGCTCGCCTTGGAGCCGGAGCCGGAGCCGGAGCCGGAGCCGGAGTCGGTGGAGGAGCTCTTGGCGTCCGTACCGGAGGAGGCGGTGCCGCCGGACTCGGAGGAGCCGGAGTCCTTGCCTTCGCCGGAGCCGGCGTTGGCCCCGGTCAGGACGGAGCTGTTGGAGGTCTTGCCGCTGTCGGTGCGGTAGAAGCCCGAGCCCTTGAAGACGATGCCGACGGCGGAGTACACCTTGCGCAGGCGTCCCTCGCACTCGGGGCAGACGGTCAGCGCGTCATCGCTGAAGCTCTGCACGACCTCCATCTGGGCATCGCACTCGGTACACGCGTACTGGTACGTAGGCACTGTTCCGGGTCCTCCTTGCTGGCACTCTCGCCCGTTGACTGCTAAATAGTACGCGCTCGCCGACCGGGGCCGCGACAGCACCCGGCGCGGAACGCGCACGGCGGCGGGACCGGTGCCGGATCGGTGACGGCGCGGGGGCGCGACCGCCACCGACAACGCTCCGTCCGGTCCGGTTAATCCCCGGGGCCACGGGCCCGTACCGTCCGCGCCCTCGCCGCCCCGACACGCCGGACCCGGTGCCGGAGAACCGGTGTCCCGAGCCGGGCGCCCCGGCGGCGCCCGTGCGGGGCGCCGGGGTCACGCGGGGCCGCGCCCTCCCGGCCACACCCCGGATCCGAGCACGCGCAGCCCGCCACCGGGCGTGAGGACGGCGTCCACCGGCCGGTCGTGCGGCTCGGCGGGCAGGGAATCCACGAACTCGTCGTCGTGCACCAGGGCGATCGCGGGACTGTGCGGCCCCTTGTACGCGAGCGCGCGGTCGTAGCAGCCCGCGCCGCGGCCCAGACGGTTCCCCTTCCCGTCCACGGCGAGGGCGGGGCAGACCACCGCGTCCGCCCGGGCCGGCGCCCCGGGACCGTAGCGGTGGCCTGTGGGCTCCATGAGGCCGTGTCCGGCGGGGGCCAGGCTGTCGGGCCCGTCGAAGGCAGCCCAGTCCAGTTCGCCGCCGGGCAGGAACACGGGCAGCAGCACGTACGTGCCGCGCTTCCACAGGGCCGTCACCAGCTTGCGGGTGTCGGGTTCCCCGCCGACGGAGTAGTAGCACGCGACGGTTCCGCCCATGGCGAGCCACGGGAGGCCCATCAGGGTGTCCCTGACCGCTGAGCCGATCCGCGCGCGCTCCTCGGCGCCGCGCGCCCTCCGCCGCGCGAGGAAGCCCTCGCGCAGCCGGTCCTTCTCCGACGGTTCCCCGTCACCACCGGTCCCGTTCATGCGCCCAGTGTGGCACCGGGCCGACCGGAGCCGCGAGGGGCCGTCACCGACGCGGCGGCCCGACGGGCTCGGCGGGTCCTGCCGCAGGTGGTGAACTCGGGATGGCGTTTTGCGCTCGTTCTCCCGAAAGAGCGGGAACTTCTTGACACCCGGCAGGGCGTCGGGGCTCCGGGACGGTCGGAGTCTGTCCTAAAGTGCCGACATGAACGACGCATCCGACCACAAGCGACCCCCGGTATCCGCGCCCGTCACCAAGGCGGTCGTCCCCGCGGCCGGCCTGGGGACGCGGTTCCTGCCCGCGACCAAGGCAACGCCCAAGGAGATGCTGCCGATCGTGGACAAGCCCGCGATCCAGTACGTCGTGGAGGAGGCGGTCGCCGCCGAGCTCAAGGACGTCCTGATGATCACGGGACGCAGCAAGCGTTCCATCGAGGACCACTTCGACCGGGCCTACGAGTTGGAGGAGGCGCTGGAGGCCAAGGGCGAGGACGCGCGGCTGCGTTCGGTGCGCGAGTCCAGCGACCTCGCCCAGGTCCACTACGTCCGCCAGGGGGAGCCCCGGGGGCTCGGCCACGCGGTGCTGTGCGCGGAGGCGCACGTGGGCGCGAACCCGTTCGCGGTGCTGCTCGGCGACGACCTCATCGAGTCCGCCGACCTCCTGCGCCGCATGATCGAGGTCAGGGAGCAGCGCGGGGGCAGCGTCGTCGCCCTCATGGAGGTGGAGCCCGAGCAGGTCTCCCTGTACGGGTGCGCGGGCATCGAGCCCACCGACGAGGAGGATGTCGTCACCGTCACCGACCTGGTCGAGAAGCCCGCGCCGGAGCAGGCCCCGAGCCGTTGGGCGATCATCGGCCGCTACGTCTGCGACCCGGCGGTCTTCCCCGTCCTGCAGGAGACCCCGCCCGGACGCGGAGGGGAGATCCAGCTGACCGACGCGCTGCGCGAACTCGCCCGGCGCAAGCCCGAGGACGGCGGGACCGTGTACGGCGTCCTGTTCCGCGGACGCCGCTACGACACGGGCAACAAGGCCGACTACATCCGCACGGTGGTGGACTTCGCCTGCCGCCGTCCCGACCTCGCGGACGAGCTCCTGCCGTGGCTGCGCGACTTCGTCGACCGCCACGACGCCGAGCGCTCCTGACCCGGTCGCGCGGGGGAGCGGCGCGCACGGTGCCGGACGTGGCGACAATGGGACGCGCCTCACCTCCTGAGGGAGGGGAGACGCTCCGCCCCAGGAACCGCGACAACGGAGGAACCCCCGTGAAGAGCGTCGAACAGCACGTCGCCGACGTCCTGGCCCTCATCGCCGACCCGCAGCCCACCGAACTGGACCTGCTCCGGGCCCACGGCTCCGTACTCGCCGAGACCGTCGCCTCGCCGGTGTCGCTGCCGGGCTTCGACAACTCGGCCATGGACGGGTACGCCGTGTGCGCCGCCGATCTGGACACGGCGACCGCCGACGCCCCGGTCCGCCTGCCCGTGGTCGGCGACATCCCGGCCGGAGACCCCTCCCCGACGGCGGTCCGTCCGGGCCTGTGCGCGCGCATCATGACCGGTGCGCCCATGCCTTCCGGGGCCGACGCGGTCGTGCCCGTCGAGTGGACCGACGGCGGCGTGGCCACGGTGGCCGTCGACCGCCCGGTCCGCGTCGGCAACGCCGTCCGCCCGGCCGGCGGCGACGTGGTCGAGGGCGCGGTCGTGCTCCGGCCGGGCGTGCGGATCGGAGCCGGGGAGATGGGCGTGCTGGCTGCCGTCGGGCGCCGCTCGGTGACCGTCTACCCCCGTCCCCGCGTGGTCGTCCTCTCCACCGGTGAGGAACTGGTCGAGCCCGGACGCCCGCTCGGACCGGGCCAGATCTGGGAGTCCAACAGCTTCATGATCGCCGCGGCCGCCCGCGACGCCGGATGTGACGTCCACCGGCACGGGTCCGTCGGGGACGACCCACAGACGGTGCTCGACACCCTGGAGGGCCTGCTCGTCCGGGCCGACGTCGTGGTCACCACCGGCGGGGTGAGCATGGGCGCGTACGACGTCGTCAAGGAGGTGCTCACACGGGAGGGCACCGTGGAGTTCACCCAGGTGGCGATGCAGCCGGGCAAGCCCCAGGGCTTCGGCACGATCGGTCCGGACCGGACCCCGATCATCACCCTTCCCGGCAACCCCGTGAGCGCCTTCGTCTCGTTCCAGATCTTCGTCCTCCCGGTGCTGCGCCGCCTGCGAGGTCTCGACCCCCGGCCCCTGCCGGGCACGCGCGCGGTGCTCACCGCGCCGGTCACCTCGCCGCGAGGCCGCCGCTCCTACCTGCGCGGAGTCTTGGAGGAGCCGCCGCACGGGCGCGGGACCGCGCCCGCGGTGTCACCGGCTCTGCGCCAGGGCTCCCACCAGCTGTCTGCGCTGGCCGGGGCGAACGCGCTGATCGTCGTGCCCGAGGAGACCACGGAGCTGGCCGCGGGCAGCGCCGTCGACGTGGTGCGTCTTCCCGAACCCGCCTGAGGGGCGGGGCCCTCGGCGGGCCGGGACTTCGCGGATCGGTGGGCGGACCGTCACCGGGGTGCCGTACGGTCGTGGTTGGTGGGCTCCGGCGCACCCGGACGCGGCCGTCCCGGCCGTGTTCTACGTACGAGCGCAGAAGCTGGCGGACCGATGAGCGACACCCCACGGGCGGAGAGGGCAGACCATCCCTCCGGCTTCACCCACCTGGACGCCGCCGGCGCGGCGCGCATGGTGGACGTCTCGGAGAAGCGGGTGACCACGCGCACGGCCACCGCCACCGGCCGGGTCATGCTCGGCGCGGAGGCCGTCGCCGCCCTGCGCGGGGGTTCCGTGCCCAAGGGCGACGCCCTGGCGGTCGCCCGGATCGCGGGTATCCAGGGAGCCAAGCGCACACCGGACCTGGTACCCCTCTGCCACCCCATCGCCGTCCACGGCGTGGACGTGGACCTCACCGTCGTGGACGAGGGCGTCGAGATCACCGCCACGGTGCGCACGGCCGACCGCACGGGTGTGGAGATGGAGGCGCTCACCTGCGTCATGACCGCGGCCCTCGGCCTGGTCGACATGGTCAAGGCGATCGACCCCGAAGCCGAGGTCACCGGGGTGCGGGTCGAGGAGAAGACCGGCGGCAGGAAGGGCCACTGGAGGCGCGGTGGCCGCGGTGAGTGAGGCCGGGGGCCGGACCCACCGCGTCGCGGTGGTGACCGCGTCCAACCGGGCGGCGGCGGGGGTCTACCCGGACCGTTCCGGGCCGGTCGTCGCCGACCGGCTGCGCGCCCTCGGCTGTACGGTCGTCGGCCCGTGGGTGGTTCCGGACGGCGCCCCGGTGGCGGAGGCGATCAGCCGGGCCCTGGACGAGGGGGCCGACGCGGTCATCACGACCGGGGGCACGGGTCTCACCCCGCAGGACCTCACACCCGAGGCGACCAGGCCGCTGCTGTCGTACGAGATCCCCGGGATAGCAGAGGCGCTGCGCGCGGCGGGCCGCGACAAGGGCGTGCCCACGGCGATCCTGTCGCGCGGGCTCGCCGGCGTCGCGGAGCGGGGCGGACACCGGATGCTCGTGGTCAACCTGCCCGGTTCCCGGGGTGGCGCGGGCGACGGGATGGACGTGCTGGAGCCGGTGCTCGGTCATGCCCTGGACCAGGTGCGTGGCGGGGATCACATTAGTCCCGAATGACACCGAAAAATGACCGGAATCACATCCCGGGCATTCCGTCCCTCGATAATTCCTTGACCATGGATCGGTTTTCGGTACGTAAGCGTGGGAGTTAGGAATCAGCCGATTCTCGTGTTGCTGGAGTGACGCCCGCCACGTCACCCGGGCGGAGTGGAATACTGGAACCCGTCACCGACACGGGGTGTCCGGCGCTCCCTCCCTCGGGGACGTGTCCCCTGGCGGTGGCGCCGAGGGGATCGAAGGGACGGTCGTGAATCGCAGACAAGGGTGGCCCGTCACGCTGGAGGAAGGGCCGGTGGCACTCAGACCGCTGAGGCTCCGCGACGCCGCCGCGCTGCGTGACACCCGCTCGCGCAACGAGGAGTGGCTGCGCCCGTGGGAGCCGACGTATCCTGAGATGCCGCTGCGTACCACCGGGCTGGCGCCCTATGTGGCGATGCTCCAGTCCATCCGCAGGGAGGCCAGACAGGGGCTGTCCATGCCCTGGTCGGTGACCTACGAGGGGCGGTTCGTCGGGCAGATCACGGTGGGTGCCATCGTGTGGGGCTCGGCCAGGTCGGCCCAGGTCGGCTACTGGATCGACAGCGCCTACGCGGGCCGGGGCGTCACGCCGACGGCGGTCGCTCTCGCGGTCGACCACTCCTTCTTCCGCGTCGGTCTCCACCGGATCGAGGCGAACATCCGACCCGAGAACCGTGCGAGCCGCCGGGTCGTCGCCAAACTGGGGTTCCGGGACGAGGGCGTACGCAGACGCCAGTTGCACATCGACGGTGCCTGGCGCGACCACATCTGCTACGCGATCACCTCGGAGGAGGTTCCCCAGGGAATGCTGCGCCGTTGGCGCGACGGTTCGTCGGCGGGGCCTGGTTCCGACCCCGGTTCCGCTTTGGGGCCACAGGGCCCGAACGGTGGCGGAGATCCGCGTGACCCGGCGAGTCCGCACCCCGGGACGAACTGAACGTGGCACGATCGCGGATGCGTTCGACGTCTAAACCTCGCTTTAGCGACATTGACTCATTACTTTGCGTTGAATTAGGACTGCTCTCCGCAGTCAGCGATTGACCTGCGTTTTTACCTCTGGAGGCAAGACGGCCGAAACTAGGGGTCCACAATCTTGCGACACTCCGGGTGGAATGTGGCGCATTTATGGACACGGGGTCGTACCGTGCGGAACATAGACGCATTGACGATGCGGCCAACGTGTGGATATGGCTCCCGTGAATCGTCCCGGACCCGAGGCGGGTCAGGAACGATGACCCGGCGGGAGGCGTCTCTACCCCCGGGAGTACCGGGAATACCACGGGGCCCGGTGTCGGCGAGGTGTCGATCAACGTCCAGTGGCCGTCATCGGGAGGAGGGGTGATGAGCAGCTCTCCCCTGTACCTGGCCATCGTGGTGGTGTGGCTCATAGTCCTCGTGCCGATGTTGCTGCGCAAGGACTCCGTGGAGACCGTCCACGAGGACCAGCGCCGCGAGGACGAGGAGCCCGAGGACGGCTTCGAGGGCGACGCCGAGGGCGAGGAGGACCCCGACCTCACCGAGACCCGGGTCATCCACCGCGACGAGCTGGAGTCCGACCCCGGTGTGCGGGGCGCGGAGGAGATCGAACTGGCCCGGGAGAGGTACCGCGCCGCCCGCGAACCGCGGGGGCGGGTGATCGCCCGGAGGCGCCGCCGCACCAGCGTACTGACCCTGGTGAACGTCGCCACGGTCGTCGCGGTCTCCTTCGGACTGGGGCCGTGGTGGGTGATCGCGCCGCCGGCGCTCCTGCTCACCGGGCACCTGGTCCTCCTCCGGGAGGCGGCCAAAGCCGACTCCGAGCAGCGCGAGGCGGCCGAGCGGGCCCGGCGCAGGGCCGTTCTGCGCGCCCGCCGGGCCGAGGAGGAGCAGCGGGTCGACGCCGAGCGCGAGGCCAAGGTGATCGCCCTCCAGGAGAGGCGCAGCCAGGTGTACGACCAGTACGCGGACGCGCGCCTCCGTGCGGCCGGGGACTGACCGGGGCCGGGGTGGAACGTGCGGTTCGGACCACCCCGGGATCCCTGATATCGTTTGAAACGTCTTCGGGGCTATGGCGCAGTCCGGTAGCGCACCTCGTTCGCATCGAGGGGGTCTGGGGTTCAAATCCCCATAGCTCCACCAGAAGACCAGGCGGGTCATGTCCCACGGGACGGGCCCGCCTGGATTTTTTTCGCGGTGTGTCCGGAGAGGACGCGCCAGGGGGCCCGAGACGGCCCCCTTCGCTTTTCCGGGGTGCTCGTGGTCGCGGCGCGGGGGCCAGGGCAGAGGGGGTGGGCGCCCCGGCCCGGGGCGGGGCCCCCACCGGGGCGGGGGGGGGCCGCGTCTTATT
>NZ_JBHXQY010000066.1:0-35480 GCF_042716955.1 Nocardiopsis sp. NPDC058631
ATTTCCAAGCACACGCCGGAAAAGGTGGGCTAGTAGTGTCAGGTGGGCTGGGTTTTGTTTATAAGACACAGCACCGCGACGGGGCGCCGCTCCTTCGAGGAGCGGCGCCCGTTCGTGTGCGGCAGGGGTCAGTGGACCCTGTCCGAGTCCTTGTCGTCGTCGAGGTCGGGCTCCTCCTTGAGGAGAGCAGTGCGGGAGACAGTGTGGTCGTCCTCGGCGTCCCAGGTCTCCTCCGGCCGCACGGCCGCCCTGGCCTCGGCGGTACCGCCCTTCGGCTCCTCCGCCCCGTCACCGCCGTCCTGCGGCCCCGAACGGGCGAACACGGCGGTGGTGTCGGGGGCCGCGGTACCGCTGTCGGCAAGGACGCCGTCCTCGTCGTCCCGGTCGGGGCGCTCCGCGACCGCGCCGCCGTCCTCGGGCTGCGGGAGCCGGTAGGTGAACGCGGAGGTCCGGCCGCTGTCCTCAGCGTGCGCGTCGTCGCCCGCCCCGGCGGCCTCCTCGGCCTCGGCGCTCCGGTCCGGTACCCGGTAGACGAAGGCGGGGGCCTCCTCGGAGGCGTTCTCGTCGGCGACGGCGTCCTGGGCCACGGTGTCCTCGGGCTCCGGAACGGTGCCGCGCGTGTCCGCCTCGGCCTCCGTGTCCGTGCCTGTGTCCGTGTCGACGACGGCCGCATCGGTGTCCGCCGAGGATGCCCGGTCCGCCCCGCAGGAGTCGTGTTCCAGCTCTTCCCCGGGTTCGCCGGCGCCGTCCGCCCGGGTGTCCGGGGCGTCGGCGGCGGTCGCGTCGGCCGGGACCGCGGGTTCCACGCCGCTGTCGGCCGCGGTGGCGACGTGGGCCTCGGGTTCGTCCCCGTCGGGGTGGGCGCCGGTCTCCGGGTCCTCCACGGCGGGCTCGGCCTCCGAGGCCGCTGCGGCGTCCACGGGGGCTCCCCCACCGTCCTCGGACGGGTGCACGGCCTCTTCTGTGTCCGGTGCGAAGGCCTCCGTGCCGTCGTCCACCCGGTCGTCCGAATCCGCCTCACGGGGAATCCGGTAGGCGAACGCCCCGGTGTCCGCGAACCCGGTGTCCGGGACGTCCTCGGCGGCGACCGCGGCCGCAGGGACGGATTCGTCCTCGAAAGGCGGGGTCTGGCCGGGGATGCTGTAGGAGAAGGGGGTGGCGACCGGCTCGCTCTCGTCCTCCCACGCGCTGCGGGGGGAGGTGTGGGACGGGGTCCTCTCGTCCTCACCGGTACCGTACGGGTCCCCGGACATGTCGTCCGTGTCAGCGGCTGCGGGGACAGGTCCTTCGAACGTCCGCTCCTCGGACGCGGGGACGGGGCTGCCGTCCTCCGCAGGGGAGTTCCAGCGGGCGGCGGTCTCGGCGGCCCCCTGGGGCGCTGTGTCCGGTTCCGGCCACTCGTGGGCGGTGGGGGTCTGCCAGCGCGGGACGTCGTACTCCGGTTCCCCGTGCCCGGAGTCGTCGGCGGCCGGGGCCGTCCAGGCGGGAGTGTCGGCGGGGGCTTCCCGTACCGGCCCGCGGGCCGGTACGGGAACGCGCTCGGAGTGCTCCGTTTCGACGTGGGTGCCCGTCGCGGTCGCCGCCGTCATGGCGGCGCCGGTCGGGACGGACGACTTCCCCAAACCGTCCGTTCCGGGGCGACCCGGCCTGCTCTCAACGAGGCGTCCCTGGATGGCGCTCCCCAGAAGAAGGAGGACGCTGGCGCCGGCCAGTCCGAGTGCGATGTACACCAGGGTGGTCTCGGCGAACACCAGGGCAGCCGCGATGACGGCGATGGCCGCCAGCACCGCCACGGTTGCGAGGATGCTAAGGATCACGGGTCGACCAGGGCCTTTACACGTGTGGTATCCGGAGTCTTCAGTTGTTCGGAGCCGAAAGCCGCTGGTGGTCAGCGACGCTCGTGCGGAGCCTCACCCGGGTGGAAGCCACCGTGCTGGGCGGGTTCGGGCTGACCGAACGGGTTACCGCCGGGGCCGTGCTGGAGAGCAGGCGTGCCGCCGGTCGGGGGTGCCATCGTCTGGAAGCCGCCCGTGGTGTTCGGGTTCGGCTCGACGGGCTTGCCCTCTTCGTTGAGCTCGCGCAGCTGACGCTCGAAGTAGTCCTTCAGGCGGCTGCGGTACTCACGCTCGAAGTCCTTGAGCACGTTGACCTTGTGCTCCAGCTCCTCGCGCTGCTGCACCAGGCTGCCCATGACCTGACGGTGGCGCTCCTGCGCGTCGCGGTCGAGGTTCTCCGACCGGGCACGGGCCTCACCGATGATCTGGTCCGCCTGGCGGCGGGCCTTGCCGAGGATGTCCTCGGACTCGTGGCGAGCGCGGCCGAGGGTCTCGTCCGCCTCCCGGCGGGCGTCGGAGATCGCCTGGTCGGCGGTCTGCTGGGCGAGGGCGAGGACGCGGGCGGCCGTGTCCATGTTCTCCTCACCGCCCATCCCCATGTTCGCCCCGGTCATCTGCATCTGCTGCTGCTGGACGGGGGGCTGCGGCTCGACGGCCTGCGGCTGCTGGACGGGCTCCGGGCGCATCTGCTCGTGCTGCTCCGGCGCCTGGTCCTGGGGCTGCTGGAAGTCCTGCATACCGGCGTTGGGCACCTTGCCCCGCAGGCACTCGGCCAGCTTGCCGCGCAGTTCCTCGTTCTCCTGGATCAGGCGGTCGAGCTCGGACTCGACCTCGTCGAGAAAGGCGTCGACCTCCTCTTCGTCGTACCCGGGTCGGAGCCGGGTCGTACTGAACTGCTTGTTCCGCACATCGGCGGGTGTCAGCGGCATGTTCGTCTCCTTGGCGCGCTTGGAGTCTGTCCGTAGGGACGCTACCCGATCGTGACCTTACGGCAATCCAGATCATGACCAAGACCACATAGCGGAGCCTGGGCCTTGTTGCTTGCCCCTGCTCCCCTCCCCTGCTAGGCGAGGCTCCCGATGAGAGCCATCAAGATCCACACGATGATGAAGAGGACCAGCACACTCAGGTCGAGTGCGATGCCCCCCAGCCTCACCGGCTTGATGAACCGCCGCAGGAACCTCAGTGGCGGGTCGGTGATGGTGTACACGATCTCCGCGAGGACGAGGACGAACCCGGTGGGCCGCCATGTCCGGGCGAAGGACTGCACCATCTCCAGGACCACCCTCGCGATCAGCACGAAAACGAACAGCTGGAGCACGAAAAGCAGCACTGTGACGACGATACTCACGGTCGTTCCCCGACCCAATCTCTGGACAAATGTGATGGTCTAGCTCTGATTGAAGAACCCTCGCTCGGCGATCCGGGCCTTGTCTTCGGCGGTGACCTCGACATTGGCCGGTGACAGCAGGAACACCTTGTTGGTCACGCGTTCGATACTGCCATGCAGACCGAAGATCAGACCAGCCGCGAAGTCGACGAGACGCTTGGCGTCGCTGTCGACCATCTCGGTCAGGTTCATGATCACCGGTGTGCCCTCCCGAAAGTGCTCTCCGATCGTACGCGCCTCGTTGTAGGTGCGTGGATGGAGCGTGGTGATCCGAGCGAGGTCGGCGGTTGAGGATGTCGTGGTCGTTCCACCGCGTCGTTCACCTGTACCCAGGTAGGCGCCGGTGTCCGTCACTGCACTGCCTCGTGTTTCCTCGCCCCGTGGAGTGTCGGCATCGCGGTCGCGCTGCTCTTCCACGGCCTCGTCGAAATCGTCGAACTCATCATATTCGTCCGCATAGCGGTGGTCGTAACGGTCGTCCTCCACGAGGCCGAGGTAGACCGCCATCTTGCGCATCGCGCCGGCCATCTCATGTCCTCCGTCGTCCCCGCGGCCTTCACCGCAGCCGACTCCTCCGTACTGGGCCGTCGTCCCCGTGTCCCACGGGGTGGGGCGCCCTTTCGGGCGAACTCCACAGACGGGTTCCAAGGTCTATGTGGGGACATTACCCCACGATCGGTCCCCGGTTGCCGAGCAACGCCGTACCGAGTCGCAGGTGTGTCGCACCCCGCCCGATCGCCGCTTCGAGGTCTGCGCTCATCCCCGCCGAGATCACCGTCGCCCGAGGATAACGATCACGAACACGTCCCGCCACCTCACGGAGTCGGGCGAAGGCGGCGGACGGGTCGCCCTCGCGGGGGGCCACCGCCATCACACCACCCAGGGTGAGCGCCTCGTGCTCCTCGATGTCGGCGGCGAGCGCGAGCGCGTCCTCCGGGTCGACTCCCCCGCGCGGTCCGATGACACCGGCCCGGGAGTCGTTGTCGAGGTTGACCTGGACGAGGCAGGTGAGGCCGCGTCCGGCGGCCACCGCCCTGTCCCCCAGCGCGCGGGCCAGCCTGGCCCGGTCGACCGAGTGGACGACGTCGGCGTAGGAGGCCACGGAGCGCGCCTTGTTGGTCTGCAACTGTCCGACGAAGTGCCAGGTCAAACCGAGGTCAGCGGTCTCGGCGGCCTTCGGGGCCGCTTCCTGGTCCCGATTCTCGCCGACGTCGCGGACACCGAGGGAGGCGAGAATCCGCACATCGTCGGCCGGATAGGTCTTGGTAACGGCGACCAGCGAAACCTCGTCGGGGCTGCGACCGGCCTGCTCACAGGCCTGCTCGATCCTGGCCCGCACAGCGGTGAGGTTGGCGCGGACCTGCTCGACGCGAGCCGGGTCGACGTGTGACACGGTGATCCTTCTCTTTCCCGGTCGGGTGGATCCCAGGATTCGGACGTGAATCGTGGGAGGCATGGTGCCAACGTAGCGGGCACGGCACTGCGGGGAGGGGACACCCGCACAGTGGCCCCGGTGTTCCCGGACACCCTCCCGCAGGTCGGCGACGGTCAGGTGCGCCAGAGGAAGGAGGCGAACCGTCCGGTCGGCGCACCCCCGCGGTGGGAGAACAGCTCCGGGCTCTCCAGGGTGCAGCGGCCGTCGGCCGTGATGTCGGTGACCCCCGCCCGCCGCAGCTGGGCGGTGACGGCGGCGAGCATGTCCACACCGGGGGTGCCCCGGCGCGTGGTGGAGACCGCCTCGGGGGTGTCCCTGGCCGTCTCGGCCTGCAGTCCCGGGGGGACCTCGTAGCACTTTCCGCAGATGGCCGGGCCGAGGAACACGGTGACGCGGTCCGCGCGGGCCCCCTGGGCGAGCATCGAGGCGACGAGGTTGGCTGCCACCCCGTTCGCCGTACCGAGGCGGCCCGAGTGCGCCGCCCCCAGAACCCCCGCGGCCCCGTCTGCGGCCAGGACCGGCAGGCAGTCGGCTGCCATCGATGCGAGGACCAGGTCGGGCCGGGTCGTGACGACACCGTCGCAGGTACCGACTCCGCCGGGCGCGTCCGCGACGAGCACGTCAGCGCTGTGCACCTGGTTCATCCACACGACCCGGTCGATGTCGAACCCCAGGCCCTCCGCGGCGATCCGCCGGTTGGCGAGCACCGGCTCCCGCGCGTCCCCCGAACCCAACCCCAGGTTGAGCGAGTCGTAGGGCGGGGCGCTCACCCCGCCGTGCCGTTCCGTGACGGCGGCACGCACACCGTGCCCCAGGTCGATGACGTTGCCCATCCGTGTGACCGCGGTCCCTCCCTCGGCCCACCGGGGAGGGCCGGCGCGGCCGGCGCACGCTTCCCCGGGGGCGGCGACGGCCCCGCCGCATGGGTCGGGGCCGCTGACACGTCGATGGTACCGGGGCGGTGGTCCGCTACTTCAGGAACTCCGGCACGTCCAGGTCGTCCGGGTCGTCGAAGATGACCCGGCGCCGCGGCGTGGGCACGTCCCCGCGCCGCTCGGCGGTGGAGTCCGAGACGGCCTGGATGTGGCTGGTCTGGGCCTCCTCCCGCTGCACGGGCTCCTCCTCCCGCTCTGCTGCTGCCTGCTGCTCCTCCGCCGGGGCGGACGTCTCGTAGGAGGAGTAGGAGGACGAGCCGTGGGCCGGGGTCTCCGAGCGCGGCTGCTCGACCGGGTCCTGTTCCTGGCGGGCGGGCTCAGGTTCCACCGGGTACTGGACCGGCGGCATCTGCGGCGGCGTCGCCTCAGGCTCGGGCCGGGCCGGGCGGGACGGCGTGATCCACGGCATGGAGGAGGTGGCCGACGCCCCGCTCGCGTCCGCGGAGGAGGTCGCCCGGGCGGGCTGTTGCTCCCTGCGGGACGGTACGCCTGCCTTGGGGGGGAGGGCCTCAGGAGGGTCCACGGGCTGGCGTTCCCGCACCACCGGACCGGTGACCTCGGGCTCGTCGAACCCCGCCGCGATGACGGTGACCCTCACCTCGTCGCCCAGGGCGTCGTCGATGACGGCGCCGAAGATGATGTTGGCATCGGGTGCCGCCGAGTTCGCGACGAGCTGCGCGGCCTCGTTGATCTCGAACAGGCCCAGGTCGGAGCCGCCCTGGATGGACAGCAGCACACCGTGGGCACCGTCGATGCTCGCTTCGAGCAGCGGCGAGGAGATGGCCATTTCCGCGGCGGCGACCGCCCGGTCGTCCCCCCGTGCGGAGCCGATACCCATCAGCGCCGATCCCGCGCCGGACATGACCGACTTGACATCGGCGAAGTCCAGGTTGATGAGACCCGGTGTGGTGATCAGGTCGGTGATGCCCTGCACACCGGAGAGCAGGACCTGGTCCGCTGCCTTGAAGGCGTCCAGCACGCTGACCTGGCGGTCGGAGATCGACAGCAGCCGGTCGTTGGGAATCACGATGAGCGTGTCGACCTCCTCGCGGAGCATCGCGATGCCCGCCTCGGCCTGGGTCGCACGCCGCTTGCCCTCGAAGCCGAAGGGGCGGGTGACCACACCGATGGTGAGGGCTCCCAGTGAGCGGGCGATGTTGGCGACGACGGGAGCGCCCCCGGTTCCGGTGCCACCGCCCTCACCAGCGGTGACGAAGACCATGTCGGCCCCCTTGAGGACCTCCTCGATCTCCTCCCGGTGATCCTCGGCCGCCTGGCGGCCGACATCGGGGTTGGCTCCCGCTCCCAGTCCGCGAGTGAGTTCTCGTCCGACGTCGAGCTTGACGTCGGCGTCACTCATCAGCAGCGCCTGGGCATCGGTATTGATGGCGATGAACTCGACGCCTTTGAGCCCCTCTTCGATCATTCGGTTGACGGCGTTGACACCGCCGCCGCCGATGCCGACGACTTTGATGACCGCGAGGTAGTTCTGCGGTGCTGCCACGACGAGGGGCCTTTCCGCTCGCATACGCCGTACCGTCAACGCCTCCGGTGACTCTCGTCCACCCGGATACGCCTCCGGACCGGCATCCGGTTCTACAGTGTGCGTTTCGGGTCCCCGCGACGGCGTCCTCGACGCGGTTGTCCGGGGACCCGGGGTCACCGGAGCCGTTGCGTTCCTGCCCGGGGAGGGCTGGCGCGATCCGCTGTAGGAGCGGAGCAAAACGGTTCCTGTGTACCCCTGAAAGCGTGTTTTGCTACTTTGTTGACGTTGGCTGTGCTTCCCGACAGTAAGCGGACCGCCGACCACGGGCAACCGATGACGAGGTCAGCCTAACGGCGTATAACGCAAGGAAGCGATGTGCGCACCCGGCGCGTCGCGTCTGGAATGTCCCCGCCGGGTGCCCGTACATCCGTCCGGGACCCCCTCCCGGACCCCCGGCGCTCCCCGCCGGGCGGCGGATCGACTTTCCGTGCCACGCCTCTCCCTTTTCCTGGAACTGGGTACTCCTTCACCGAACGATGGCCAGATCAGGGGTTCCGACGTCGTAGACACGCCCATCCTGCGGCGGGTGCTCGCGCAGGAGCACCCGAAGGACGGCGCTCTTGTCCGCGGTGCCCTCCGGAGTCCCCCACTCCACGAGGGCGCCGTTGCCGAGCGCGATGGTGATCGCATCGGTGTCGGTGGCGTCGATGAGCTGGATCTGGGCGATCAGCGAGTCCGGTGCGGCCTCCACGATGTCGGCCGCCGCCCGGACCGCGTCGTTTTCCTCGATCTCCCCGGTGACGCGGACCACCGGGTGGGTGCCGGGACGGGTGCGCGAGTCCTCGATGCGCACGCCGTCGCCGTCCACGAGCCGGTACTCCTCCCCCACCCGGATGGCCAGCAGGGGTCGGCGCTCGACCACCTCGACCTCCAGGGTCGCGGGCCAGCCGCGCCGCACCGTGGCCTCCTCCACCAGGGAGAGGGACTCGGCGCGGTCGCGGCTCTGTTCGAGGTCGACCCGGACCAGGGGGGTGCCGGTGGCCACGTCCACGGCGGCCACCACGTCCTGCGAGGGCACACGGTCCAGCCCGGTGACCGCGACGTCGCGGACCACGAGCAGGCGGGAGCCGAGCAGCACCCAGGCGACCACGCACACCAGCGCGACCACCAGCAGCGCCGCGAAGGCGAACTTCCACGGATCGGATCCGCTCCGTGGTGCGGCCTCGTCCGCTGCCCCGCCCTGGTCCGCGCTCACCCGTGTCCTCTTCTTCTCTCCTGCGCCTACGGACGTCCCGCCGACCCGTCGGCGGCCTCGGCGATCGCGTCGACGATGCGCGGACCCAGCTCGGTGACGTCGCCCGCACCCATGGTGAGGACGATGTCGCCGGGTCGGACCAACCCCACCACCGTCCGCACGGCCTCCTCGCGCCCGGGTACGTACCGGGCCCGGTCGTGCGGTAGGCGGGAGGTGATCAGCTCACCGGTGACCCCGGGCTCGGGGTCCTCCCTGGCCGCGTAGACCTCCATCACCACGGCCTCGTCGGCGAGTCCCAGCGCGGTGGCGAACTCCTCGGCGAAGATGCGGGTGCGGCTGTACAGGTGCGGCTGGAAGAGGGCGACCACCCTGCCCCCGGACCGCGCACGCCCGGTCTCCTCCGCGTCCTCGGCGAACGAGTCCAGCGCGGCGCGGGTGGCCCGCAGGTCCGCCTCGATCTCGGTCGGGTGGTGGGCGTAGCTGTCGTAGACGGCGACGCCCCCGGCTTCGCCCTTGGGCTCGAAGCGGCGCGCCGCTCCCGCGAAGTCCGCGATGCCCTCCACCGCGACCTCCAGGTCGTGGCCGAGCTCGTCCGCCACCGCGACGGCCGCTGCGGCGTTGAGCACGTTGTGGCGCCCCGGCACTGCGAGCGTGCCGTCGATGGGCTCCCCGCCGGCGGCGCGGATCGTGAACTCGGTGGTGAAGCCGCGGGCGCGCACCCGTGTGATCCGGTAGTCGGCGTCCTCTGCCTCGCCGTACGTCAGGACCTTCCTGCCGCGTTCGCGGGCCAGTTCGGCGACCCGGCGGGCGCCCGGGTCGTCGACTCCGACGATCAGGGTGCGGCCGACGCGGTCGACGAACGACGCGAAGTTGGCGTGGATCTCCTCGATACCGCTGTAGTTGTCGAGGTGGTCGGCCTCGACGTTGGTGACCACGGCGATCTTCGGGGAGAGCATGAGGAAGGAGCCGTCGCTCTCGTCGGCCTCCACCGCGATGACCTCGCCCAGGCCGGCGTCGGCACCCAGTCCGGTGGTGACCAGCTTGCCGCCGATCACGTAGCCGGGTTCGACGCCCAGGTGCTGGAGCACCACCGTGACCATGGAGGTCGTGGTGGTCTTGCCGTGGGTCCCGGAGATCGCGATACCCTCGCGGCCCAGCAGCAGCGCGCCCAGTGCTGCGGCCCGGGGCAGGACGCGCAGGCCGCGGCTGCGTGCCTCGACCAGTTCGGGGTTGTCCTCGCGGATCGCCGAGGAGACCACCAGGGTCTCGGCGGCACCGAGGTTCGCGGCGGCGTGGCCCACGTGGACGTCGGCGCCCATCTGCTCCAGCTCGCGCAAGGTGTCGCTGTCGCGGGCGTCGCTGCCGGACACCTCCACCCCGGACTGGAGCAGGACGCGGGCGATGCCGGACATGCCCGCTCCGCCCAGACCGATGAAGTGGGTGCGGCCGAGCTTGTCGACGGGGACCGGTTCGGTCGGACGGACCAGGCTCATCGGGTGTCCTTCCCGTCGTCGTAGTACGCGTCCTCGCCGTCGTCCTCGACCAGCGGCATGTCCGGGGTGGGCCGGTCTCCCCGGGCGATGGCCATCACCTCGCGGGCCAGTGCCATGTCCGCGTCGCGGCGGCCCATCCGGGCCGCGGCCTCGGACATGGCCACGACACGGTCGGTGTCGGTGAGCAGCGGGATGAGCTGGTTGGCGATCCACTCGACGGAGATGTCCGCGTTGTGGACCATCAGTCCGCCGCCGGCCTGGACGATCGGCTCGGCGTTGAGGGCCTGTTCGCCGTTGCCGATGGCCAGCGGCACGAAGGCGCCGGGCAGGCCGACCGCGGTCAGCTCGGCGCAGGTCATCGCCCCGGACCTGCACATCGCGACGTCGGCTGCGGCGTAGGCCATGTCCATGCGGTCCACGTAGGGGACGGCCACGTAGGGCACGCCCGCCTGGGTCAGGTCCTGTGGTTCGTCGGCGTTCTTGGGGCCGACGACGTGCAGGACCTGGACGCCCCGGTCGCGGAAGGCGTCACGGGAGGCGAAGGCGGTCTCGTTGAGGCGCTGCGCGCCCTGGGAGCCGCCGAAGATCAGCAGGGTGGGGAGGTCCGGGCGCAGGCCGAAGTAGGTGCGGGCCTTGTCGCCCATGGCCAGCCGGTCGAGGGTGGTGATCTGCTGCCGCAGGGGGATGCCGATGAAGCGGCCGTTGCGGATCTGGGTGTGGGGGTGTCCGGTGAACACGTGCGGGGTCATGCGCGCGCCCAGCCGGTTGGCCAGCCCCGGGAGGGGGTTGGCCTCGTGCACGACGATGGGGATCTTGCGCCTGCGCGCGGCCAGGTAACCGGGTGTGGCCACGTAACCGCCGAAACCGACGATGACGTCCGCCTGCAACCTGTCCAGGTGTTCGCCCGCCGCGCTCAGCGCGCCCGCGAGCTTGCCCGGAACGCTGAGGAGCTGGGGGGTGAGCCTACGGGGCAGGGGGACCGCCGGGATCAGCCCCAGTTCGTAGCCGCGCATGGGTACCAGTCGGGTCTCCAGACCCCGTTCGGTTCCCAGGCAGAGAATCTCCGCGCCGGGGTCGATGCGTCGAAGCGCGTCCGCCAGGGAGAGCGCGGGCTCGATATGCCCGGCCGTGCCGCCTCCGGCTAGGGCTACCCTCATCGTTGCCGATTCCTCCTTGGCCGGTTCCCCGCCGGGACCGGTCCGTTCCTGTGCTTGGTCGTTGTCCTGCCGCCACGGGGTCCCGGAGTACGCGGGACCCGTCCTGTGGTGGCGCGCTTGGAGGTCGCTCCGCCCCGGTTGTTCATCGAGGCCACGAAGTTCTCCAGGCCCAGCCAGCTTAGAGCCCTTTGTACCTGACTGGGACCCCTGGCCTCCAAGGCCTTGGCGGCCTGCGGCTCGGTTTTGGCCAGTGCGAGGAGCACACCGAGGGCCACCATGGTGGTGATCAGCGACGAACCCCCGTAGGAGACCAGGGGAAGGGGGACTCCGGTGACGGGGAGCAGTCCGATGACCGCACCCACGTTGATCATGGCCTGCCCCATGAGCCAGGTGACGATCGCGAAGGCAGCCAGGCGCGGGAACGGCTCCTTGACGCGGGTGGCGACCCGGAGGCCCGCGTAGCCGAGCACGCCGAACAGGGCGAGCACCAGAAGGGTTCCGATCAGGCCGAACTCCTCCCCGATGATCGCGAACACGAAGTCGGACTCGGCGAAGGGCAGGAACCCCCACTTCTCACGGCTGGCGCCGATGCCGACCCCGAAGATCCCCCCGGTGCCGAGCGCGTACAGCCCGTGCAGCGACTGGTTGCCCGATCCGAGGGGGTCGGCTCCGGGGTCGAGGAAGGAGGTGACGCGCGCCATCCGGTAGGGCTCGATGGCGATGACGATCACGGCCAGCGCCAGGACCAGTCCGAACATGGTCACGAAGAGCTTGCCCGGCGCTCCCACCACCCACAGCAGCCCCAGGAACGTGATGAGGAAGACGAGGGCGGTGGACAGGTTGGAGCCGAGCAGGACCAGGAGCACCAGGAGTCCGCAACCGGGCAGCAGCGGGATGAGGAGGTGCCGCCACTCGGTGAGCTCGCGCAGCTCGTCCTTGCGGGCCAGGATGTTGGCGCCCCACAGGGCGAAGGACAGCTTGGCGGGTTCGGAGGGCTGGACGACCAGGCCGCCGACGTCCAGCCAGCGGGTGGCGCCGTTGACCTCCACGCCCTGGAAGACGGTGAGCAGCAGCAGGGCCACCGACAGGATCAAGGTGGGGTAGCCGATCAGGCGGAACAGCGTCTGGGGCATGTGCGAGGCCAAGATCATGAGGGGTAGACCCACGGCGGCCGAGACGAGCTGCTTCTGGAAGAGCGAGAACGAGGAGCCGGTCTCCGTGATGGACTTGACCATCGTGGAGGACAGCACCATGACCAGGCCGAGGGCGATCAGCAGGACCGCCGTGCCCAGGATCAGGTAGTAGGAGGTGAGGGGCCGGTCGAGGGACCTCGCCCACTCACGCCACAGGGCGCGTCCGCGCCCTCCGGCCGCCGCCCTCCCCTTGGCCCGGGCCAGCCCTGGAACCGCTGTCGTCGCCGCCATCCACACCCTCCGCACGATTCGCGCCTCAATACTGGCCTACGGGCGGGTAGGGAACCGTGGACATTTCCCGCGTGTTGGCCATCTTTGGCCGCAGGACGGGTGGCGGGGAGCACAGCGAAGGCCGCCCGCACGGACAATGTCACGTACGGACGGCATCCGACTACTCAGAGCAGACGGCTGACGGCCTCCGAGAAGAGGCGTCCGCGCTCGGGATAGTTGGTGAACATGTCCATGGAGGCGGCGGCCGGGGCCAGCAGCACCGTGTCGCCCGCCGCCGCCATGGCGGCGGCGGCGGCGACCACCGCGTCCATGACCGTGTGGCCCTCGGGCGCGTCGGCGGCGGGCCCCTCGATCTCGACCACGGGCACGGCGGGGGCGTGCTCGGCCAGGGCCTCGCGCAGCCGGGCGCGGTCCGCACCGATCAGCACGGCGCCCCGCAGCCGGCCTGCCGCCGTCGCGACCAGCTCGTCGACCGCGGCGCCCTTGAGCAGCCCGCCGGCGATCCACACCACGGAGGGGTAGGCCCCCAGGGACGCGGCCGCCGCGTGCGGGTTGGTCGCCTTGGAGTCGTCGACGTAGTCGACGCCTCCCGCCGAGGCCACGAAGGCGATGCGGTGGGGCTCGGGCTCGAACGCGGCCAGTCCGGCCCGCACCGACGCGGGAGCGACCCCGATGGAGCGCGCCAGCGCCGCCGCGGCCAGGGCGTTGGCGACGTTGTGCGGAGCGGCGGGGCGCACGTCGGCGAGCGTGGCGAGCTCCTCGGCGCTGCTGTGCGGTTCGGCGGCGAAGGCCCGGTCGACGAGCAGGTCCTCGACCACTCCGAGTTCCCCTGCCCTCGGGGTGTCCAGCCGGAATCCGACGAGCGGCGCGTGCGGGTCGCCGTCCTCCTCCGCCAGGCGGACCGACCACGTGTCGGCCGTGTTGACGACGCGGATCGTGCCGGGCGCGAACACCCTCCCCTTGGCCCGGGCGTAGGGGTCGAGCCCGCCGTGCCAGTCCAGGTGGTCGGGGGCCACGTTGAGGACGGCTGCGGCGTGCGGGCGCACGCTGCTGGACCAGTGCAGCTGGAAGCTGGACAGCTCCACGGCCAGGACGTCGTACACGTGGCCGTCGGCGTCGGGCAGGACCGCGTCGACGATCGGCGTGCCCACGTTGCCGACGGCGAGGGCGTCGCGGCCGTCCGCGCGGAGCACGGCCTCCAGCATCCGCACGGTCGTGGTCTTGCCGTTGGTCCCGGTGATGGCGAGCCACACCTGGTCGGCGGGCTTGAGGCGCCAGGCCAGCTCGACGTCACCGATGACCTCGATCCCGGCCTCGGCGGCCCTGACCAGCAACGGGGAGTCGGGGCGCCAGCCGGGCGAGGTGACGACCAGGTCGCAGCCCTCGGGCAGCGGTGTGTCGCCGAGGACCACCTCCGCCCCGGCTGCGGAGAGTGCGGCGGCGACCGGTCGGACGGTGTCGTCGTCGCGACCGTCCACGACGACCACGCGGGCCCCGCGGGCCAGGAGCGCCCTGGCGACCGGGGGCCCGGACACTCCCAGGCCGGCGACGCAGACCAGCCGCCCCTCCAGGTCGACCCCGCGCGGTGCGGGATCGGCGGCGGCGCTGTGCTGTGTGTCGGAAGCGTGGTGCGGCATGCCTTCTACCTTGGCATCCATTCGAGATAGAAGAGTCCGATGGCGATCGCCACGAACAGGCCCTGGATGATCCAGAAGCGGATCACGATGGTGGGTTCGGCCCACCCCTTGAGCTCGAAGTGGTGCTGGAGCGGCGCCATGCGGAACACGCGTTTGCCGGTGAGGCGGAACGACGTGATCTGGATCATCACCGACATGGTGATGATGACGAAGAGGCCGCCGATGAGCAGCAGCAGGAGCTGCGTGCGGGTGGTGATGGCCAGACCCACGATGAGGCCGCCCAGGGCCAGGGAGCCGGTGTCGCCCATGAAGATCTTGGCGGGCGGGGCGTTGAACCACAGGAAGCCGATGCACGCGCCGAGCGCGGCGGCGGCCACCACGGCCAGGTCCAGCGGGTCGCGGACCGTGTAGCAGCTGTCCGACAGGTAGGACACGCAGGACTGGCGCAGCTGCCAGTTGCCGATGATGACGTAGGCCACCAGGGACAGGATGGTCGCGCCGGTGGCGAGGCCGTCGAGTCCGTCGGTCAGGTTCACCGCGTTGGAGAAGCCGACGATGAGGAACAGCGCCCACAGGATGAACAGGCCCAGCATGAGCGGGGGCCCGAAGTCGCGCAGGAAGGACAGGCTGGGTGCGGCGGGGGTGTAGCCGTACCCGTTGGGGAACTGGGTGACCCCGTAGGCGAATCCGATACCGATGACGGCCTGGCCGACCATCTTCGCGCCGCTGCGCAGACCCAGGCTGCGGCGCTTGTAGATCTTGATGAAGTCGTCCAGGAAGCCGACACAGCCCATGCCGACGAACAGGAACATCACGAGCAGGCCCGACGCGGTCGGGCCGGTCGAGGAGGGCTGCACCAGCCACAGCACCAGGTGGGAGCCGAAGTAGCCCACCACCGCGCCGAGGATGACGACGATGCCGCCCATGGTGGGCGTGCCCTGCTTGGTCTTGTGGCCCTCGGGGCCGTCGTCGCGGACCTCCTGGCCGAACTTGAACCGGTACAGGAGTTTGATCAGCGGCGGCATCAACGCCATGGAGACGATGAGCGACAGGGCAGCCGCGATGGAGATGCCGATCACTGGACATCACCCTTGGTGATGAGGTCGATAACCCTTTCGAGCGCTGCCACCCGCGATCCCTTCACAATGACGACGTCTCCTGTGCGCATGCGTTCGCGCAGCGCCGCCGCGGCCGCCTCCGCGTCCGCGACCCGGATGCACTCACCCCGCCACTGCCCCTGCCGGGCAGCGCGTTCGGCGCCGACGGCGATGCCCTCGGCTGCCTCTCCGACCACGATCAGGTGGGACACGCCCGTCCGGGCTGCCAACTCGCCGATCTGCTCGTGTTCGGCCCCGCCGTCGGCCCCCAGCTCCGCCATGTGGGCGAGCACCGCGATGGACCGGCTCTTGCGGGCAAGCGCTTCCAGGGTGGTCAGCGCGGCCCGCATCGACTCGGGGTTGGCGTTGTAGGCGTCGTTGACGAGTGTGGCACCGTCGTGTTCGGTGACCTCCATCCGCCACCGGCTGACCTGGGTCGCGGCGCCGAGCGCGGCGGCGACGGCGTCGATGTCCATACCGAGTTCGTCGGCGACGGCGGCGGCGGCCAGGGCGTTGTGCACCTGGTGCGCGCCGACGAGCGCCAACCTCACCGGGGCGGTGCGTCCGCCCAGGTGGAGCGTGAAGGAGGGGGCACCGGAGTCCCGCAGGACCACGTCGGTGGCGCGCACGTGCGCGTCCTCGCCCTCTCCGTAGGTGACGACCCTGGCCCGGGTACGCGAGGCCATCGCGCTCACCCGCGGGTCGTCGGCGTTGAGGATCGCGACCCCGCCGGAGCCGCGGCCCTCCGCGCCGGGCGGCAGCGCCTCGACCAGCTCGCCCTTGGCCTTGGCGATGGTGTCGCGGTCGCCGAACTCGCCCATGTGGGCGCTGCCGACGTTGAGGACCACGCCGATCCGGGGCGGAGCCACCTCGCACAGGTGGGCGATGTGCCCGACCCCGCGCGCGGAGACCTCCAGGACCAGGTTGCGTGTGCCGGTGTCGGCCCGCAGCACGGTGAGCGGGTGGCCGATCTCGTTGTTGAAGGAGCCGGCCGGGGCGACGGTCGGGCCCAGCCCGCCGACGACCTGCGCGATGAGGTCCTTGGTGGTGGTCTTGCCGGAGGAACCGGTGACCGCGACGACCTCGGCCGTGTCCGATCCGCGCCGGACATCGCTGAGTTCTCCCGCCACGTACCGGGCGAGTCGGGCCAGGGCCGCGACGACTCCTTCGTCGCCTCCCCCCGCCAGCAGGTGCGGCGCGGCGACGGGACGGGAGGCCAGGACGGCCACCGCTCCGGCCGCGACCGCCGACTCGGCGAAGTCGTGTCCGTCGACGCGTTCCCCGTCCAGGGCGACGAAGAGCGCGCCTGGCGCTGCCTGCCGTGAGTCGATGACTACTGGGCCGTCGACGACGGCGTCGGGGCGCGCTGATCCGCCGATGGCGGTTTGGGTGATCTCAGCGATCCGATCGAGCGTGAGCGCGATCAAATCCACTCCTCATGTCAGGCCCGGCCCACGGCACCACAGAGGCTGTTGGCCACCGGCCGGAGTCAGGTCAGGGGATAGCACCGCGGGTGCCGTGCGCGCGGTGCCGCGCCGGCTCACCGGGGCCGCGTCGGCGGTCTACGCCATGGGCGCCACCGTGGGCGGTCGGGCTGCGATTGCCGGACCTACCTTAGAACACATTGCGGTGTCCGGGGTCCCGCCGGGGCCCGTGTGGAGCAATATGGTCCACTTCGTGACCGGCAGGGCTGCTGCGGCCACCGATCCGCGTGCCCCGGGCCGTGGGAACGCACGAGGGGCGCGGACATGGTCCGCGCCCCGTGTCCCAGACGGATGCCGCCCGGGAGTGTTGCGGGGTCATCCCTCGTCAGGTGCCCTGTGGATGTCCTGGAGGGCCACGCCCAGCCGTTCGCGGGAGCTCACGGCGAGGTGGTCCCCGATGGCCCGGCGCAGCACAGCGCGGTCGTCGAAGGGCAGGATCTCGCCCTTGACGTACTGACCGGTCTCGTGGCCCTTTCCAGCGACGACGATCACGTCGCCCGACCGGAGGCGGTCCACCGCGAGGCGGATGGCCTCGGCCCTGTCGAGTTCGACGGTGATACGCGCGCGCTGGTCCTCGGGGACCTTGATCACCCCTTCGAGCATCGCCGCGGCGATGGAGACGGGGTCCTCGGTGCGGGGGTTGTCGTTGGTGATGACCACCTGGTCCGCCAGGCGCGCGGCGGCCTCGCCCATGAGGGGGCGCTTGGCCCTGTCGCGGTCGCCCCCGCAGCCCACCACCATGGTCACGTCACCGTCGGTGGTGGCGCGGAGCGCGGTGAGGACGGCCTCGATGGCGCCGGGTTTGTGGGAGTAGTCGACGAGCGCGGTGAAGTCCTGGAACACACGGGGCACGTCGTCGACGACCACGGGCTCCATCCGGCCGGGGACCCCTGGCGCGGCGGCCACGCCCGCGATCGCGATCTCCAGCGGCAGGCCCGCCTCGACCAGGCCGATGATGGCGGCCATCGCGTTGGAGACGTTGAACGGTCCGGGCAGGCCGACGGAGGCGTCCGCCTCCATGCCGCCCGGGCCGACGATGCGGAACGTGCTGCCCGTGGCCCCCAGGACGACGTCCACGGCCCGCCAGTCGGCCTCCATGGCCGTGGCCGGGTCGGCGTCGGTGCAGCCGTCCACGGCGAAGGTGGTGACGGGGATCCTCCCGTCGGCCTGCACCATGTCCACGAGGGCGCGGCCGAACCGGTCGTCGGCGTTGATGACCGCGATGTCGCAGTACTCAGGGCTGAACAGGCGCGCCTTCGTGTCGAAGTAGTCGCGCAGGTCCGAGTGGAAGTCCAGGTGGTCCTGGGACAGGTTCGTGAAGATCGCGACGTCGTAGCGGGTACCGCCGACCCGGCCCAGCGCGAGGGCGTGGCTGGAGACCTCCATGGCTGCGGCGGTGACGCCCTCCTCGCGCATGAGCGCGAACAGCCCGTGCAGGTCCGTGGCCTCGGGGGTGGTGAGGGACGACACGACCCGCTCGTCCCGGACGCGCATCTCCACGGTGCCGACGAGGCCGGTGCTCATCCCGGCCCGGCGCAGACCGGACTCGACCAGGTAGGTGACGGTGGTCTTGCCGCTGGTACCGGTGGTGCCGATCAGCAGGAGGTCCTGCGCGGGGTCCTTGAAGACCCAGGAGGCCGCCGTACCGAGCGCGGCGCGCGCGTCGGGCACGACGATCACGGGCAGGCCCGCCTCCGAGGCGCGGGCGGCCCCGGCGGGGTCGGTGAGGATGGCGGCGGCTCCGGCCTGCGCCACCTGCGCGGAGAAGTCCGCGCCGTGGGCGCGGGTTCCGGGCAGGGCCGCGTAGAGGTCTCCGGGGCCCGCCTTCCGTGAGTCGTGGGTGATGCCGCGTACGTGCACCTCCCTGCCGGGCACCTCGGCCGGGTGGTCCGCGCCGAGGTCCGGGCGCAGGAGAGTGGCGTCCGGCCCGAGCAGCGCTGCGAGGGCGGACAGGGGACGAAGTGGCGTGTGTTCAGGTCGCATTACCGGTGGCACGTGTGGAGGTTAACCGGTGCGGACGACCGGTCGGTAATTTCCACGCTGCGTTCGGCGGGGATTCCCGGACGGGGCCGCGGACGGGTCGCGCGGGACCTCCCCCGCGCCGGTGACCGGCCGGTGTCCCCGGTGGCCCGTTCCCTGCCTACCCTGGTGGGAGATCGACGAGGGAGGTCGGTGTGGTCCGGACGGCACCCGGAGCGATCGGCGGACGCCCGCTGGTCCTCGACGGCGGGCTGGCGACCCGTCTGGAGTCCTACGGCTGCGACCTGGGCGGCGGGCTGTGGTCGGCGAGGACGCTGGCCGACGAGCCGGACCTGGTCCGCCGGGCGCACCGGGACTACTTCGAGGCGGGCGCCGACGTGGCGACCGCCGCCGGGTACCAGGCGAGCATCCCCGGGCTGACCGCCCGGGGTTTCACGCGGCGCGAGGCCGTCGGGCTGCTCGTCCGCTCCGTGGATCTGGCGCGGTCCGAGCGGGACGCGTTCGGATCGGGCCTGGTCGCGGCGGGGGTGGGCCCCTACGGGGCCGCCCGGGCGGACGGCTCCGAGTACACCGGTGACTACGACCTGGACGAGGACGGCCTTCACGCCTGGCACCGCGAGCGGTGGCGCGTGCTCGCCGGCGCGGGGGCCGACCTCATGGCCTGCGAGACGGTTCCCTCCCTGCCCGAGGCGCGGGCCCTGGCCCGGCTGCTCGACGAGGTCCCCGGCCCGCGCGCGTGGATCAGCTTCTCCTGCCGTGACGGCGAGCACCTCGGCGACGGCACCCCTCTGCGCCGCGCGGCCGCCGAGCTCGCACCGCTGCACGCCGCCGGGAGGCTCGTCGCCGTGGGCGTCAACTGCACCGCACCCCGCCACGTCCTGTCCCTGGTACGCGCGGTGGCCGAGGCGGGCCTGCCGGCGATCGCCTACCCCAACTCGGGCGAGAGCTGGGACGCGTCCCGCGGGAGGTGGACGGGCCTCAGCGAGCCCGGTGGGTTCGGTGAGGCCGCGGTGTCCTGGTACGAGGCGGGAGCGGTGCTCGTGGGCGGGTGCTGCCGCACCGGCCCCGAGCACGTCCGCTCCGTCCGCGCCCACCTGGACGGGCACCTGGGCACCGGGCCCTGACGGCACCGGTGCCCCTCCGGGGCCGGAGGGCGCGTGCGGTTAGGAAGTGCCCTCCTCCTCGAACAGCCGGATGGCGGGCGGTTCGGTGTCCGTCGGCGGGACCTTCAACGACTTCAGCGCGAAGGACATGATGTCGTTGAACACCGGTCCGGCCGCCTCTCCGCCGTAGTAGGTGCCCTGCGGGTTGTGCAGGACCACCTGCACGACGACCTCCGGGTCGTCCGCGGGAGCGAAACCCGAGAAGGTCGCCGTGTAGCCGCCGTCCTCGTAGCTGCCCGTCTCCGGGTTGATGCGGTTGGCGGTGCCCGTCTTGCCCGCGACCCGGTACCCGTCGATGCGGGCCTGCGGGGCGGTGCCCTCGTCGCTGGTGACCGCCTCCAGCATGAGCGCGAGCTGTTCGGCCGTCTCCTCGCTGAGAACCCGTCGCTGCTCGGGCTCCTCCGCGGGGGTGAACTCCCCGTCGGTGTCCACCGTCCCGGCGACCAGTGTCGGGGACACCCGCACGCCGCCGTTGGCGACGGTGGAGTACACCGAGGCCATCTGCGCGGCGTTCACCGACAGCCCGTGCCCGATGGACACCGACGGCAGCTGGGTTCCCCACCAGTCGTCGGGGTCCGTCAGCACGCCGGCCTCCTCGCCGGGCAGGTTCAGCCCGGTCGGCTGGCCGAGCCCGAAGTCCTCGATGTAGGAGTGCAGGAGCCCGGCCTGCACCTGGTCGGCGATCTTGATGGTGCCGACGTTGCTGGACTGGGCCATGATGCCGTTGACCGTGAGGCGCTGTGTGCCGTCGTTGCTGGAGTTGCGGAAGGTCTGGTCGTAGTACTGCAGGGAGTACGGCACGGTGTACACCGTGTCCGGGGTGGTGAGCCCCTCCTCCAGTGCCGCGCCGACCGTGATGACCTTGTTGGTGCTGCCCGGTTCGAAGGTCTCCGCGACGGCCCCGTTGGACCACTGCTCGGGCCCGGTGGAGTCGATGTCGGCCTGGGAGTAGGTCGGGAAGTCGGCCATCGCGAGGACCTCCCCGGTGCCGACGCGCTCCACGACGACACTGCCCGCGACGGCGTCGAGCTCCTCCACCCTCTGGGCGAGGGTCTGCGCGGCGTACCACTGGATGTCCTGGTCCAGGGTCAGCCGGACGTCCTGACCGGGCACGGGCTCGCGGACCAGGCCTCCGGCCATGGGGATCTGGGTGCCGTCGGCGCCGACCTCGACCTGCCGCGTACCCGAGTCGCCCGCCAGGGTGCTGTCGAGGTAGCCCTCCAGGCCCTCCAGGCCGTGGCCCTCCGAGCCCACGAACCCGACCAGGTCCGCTGCCCCGGTCTCCTCCGGGTAGACGCGGTCGTAGGCCACCTCCGAGCCCACACCGGACAGGCCCAGGTCGCGCAGCTCCGCCCAGTCGCGGGGCAGGATCTCCGTGGCCACCACCTGGTAGCGGCTGGGCGTGGCGTCGACCTTCGCGGTGACCTCGGCCTCGTCCAGGTCGAAACGGGTGACGAGCTCGTCGATCAGCTGGGCGCGCTCGTCCTCTTCGACCTCCTCGGGGTCGACGAAGACGGTGCGCACCTCCACCGACAGGGCGAACGGGTTCCCCCCGGCGTCGGTGATCTCTCCGCGCAGGGTGGGGATGTCGATGGTCTGGAGACGGGTCTGGGAGGCCGCCTCGGCGTACTGCTCCGCCTCCAGGCCCTGGATCTGCACCAGGCGCCCGGCGAAGAGCACCATGATGACGACGATCAGCACGCCGCCGAACTTGATGCGGCTGTGCGGCTCCCCCCGTCGGAAGGTGCGGCGCAGCAGGGGCGGGGGCGGAGGGGGCGCCGACCGGGGCCGAGCGGCGCCCCGGTCCCCGTCGCGCCCCCCGCGCGCGGACCGCCCCTCGGCTCGTGCCGAGGAGCGGGCGCGGGTGCCGCCGACCGGGCGGCGCGGTTCACGCTGGGAGCGCTTGCTGGGCCGGGCTCCGGAGCGGCTCGCCGCTCCGGGCCTGCGGGGGTCGCGGGGGCGTCGGTCCCTCGGTGCGCTCACTCACCGCTCCCGGCGCTCCCGGCGATCTCACCGTTCTCCGGGTCGAGGAAGAGCGGGGCCTCGCCCTGTTCCATGCCCATGGACTCGGCCTCCTCGCTGATCCGCTCGGAGGCCTCCAGGTGGGCGACGTTGTTGCGGCGCTGCTGCTCCTCCTGCGAGAGCTCCCGGTTCTCCGCCTGGAGGCTAGTGATGACGAACGCCTCCTGGGCGATGACACTGCGCAGCACCAGCAGGCCGACCAGCGCCCCGCCGAGCAGGCACAGGACGAGAAGGACGAAGGGGATGCGCGGCGCGCGCCCGTGGCCGCCCGGGGCCGCTCGGCCGCGTGCCGTCCCGGGTTCACGGGCCGCGGCCCGCTTGGCCGAGGCGGGGGCGGTGCCCCCTCCTCCCCCGGCCCGGCGTGCCGGTGCTCGACGCGTGTCCGTCCTCGTGCTCATCTGGTCTCCCTACTGCCGCGGCGGCCGTACCCGTTCGGCCGCCCGGAGACGGGCCGACTGGGCGCGCGGGTTGCGTTCGTTCTCTTCGTCCGAGGGGAGCTCGGCCCCCCGGGTGAGGAGCCGGAGTTCGGGCTGCCGGTCAGGGAGGGGGACGGGCAGGCCCACGGGTGTGGTGTCGGTCGCCAGGGCGGCGAACGCCCTCTTGGCCATCCGGTCCTCCAGCGAGTGGTAGGACAGGACCGCGATGCGCCCCCCGAGGCCCAGCCGGGAGATCGCGGCGGGCAGGGTGCGCTCCAGGATGGAGAGCTCGGCGTTGACCTCGATGCGCAGACCCTGGAAGGCGCGCTTGGCCGGGTGGCCGCCGGTGCGGCGGGTCGCCGCCGGGATCGCGTCGCGGACCAGCTCGGCGAGTTCGCGCGTCGAATCGAGGGGTCCCTGCTCGCGCCGCCGCTCGATGGCCCTGGCGACGCGGGAGGCGAAGCGCTCCTCGCCGTAGGACCGCAGGACACGGGTGAGCTCACCGACGGGGTAGGTGTTGACGATCTCGGCCGCGGTCAGGGACTGGGACCGGTCCATGCGCATGTCCAGCGGCGCGTCGTGGGCGTAGGCGAAACCGCGGTCGGTCTCGTCCAGCTGCGGTGAGGACACGCCCAGGTCGAGCAGGACGGCGTCGGCCTCGGTGACTCCCGCCTCGTCCAGCGCCCGTGGGATGTCGGAGTAGACCGCGTGCACGAAGTGGGTGCGGTCCGCGTAGGGGGCGAGACGCGCGGCACTGCGCTCCAGGGCGGTGGTGTCGCGGTCGACGCCGACCAGGCGCATCGTGGGGCAGGCCCTGAGCAGGGCCTCGGAGTGGCCTCCCAGGCCCAGGGTGCCGTCCACGAGCACGGAGCCGGGCGCGGTGAGCGCGGGGGCGAGGAGTTCGACGATCCGGTCGAGCATGACCGGGACGTGCAGCGGGCCCTCCCGGCGCTCTCTGCCCGCCTCGGACGGCGGTTCCGGCGCGGTCTGCTCCGTGCGGCGGTCACCGCTGTCGGTGTCGCCGGTGCTCTCGTGCTCGCTGGCCGAGCCGTCCCCTTCGGGGTGCTCGCCTTGCCGGGTGTCCCCCATGCTGTGCTGTTCCTCCACGCTTTCGCCGTCTCCCCTGGTCGCCGCGGTAGCGCCGTGTTGGTGCGCTCCGCGGTGTCCTTCGCGTGGCCCGACCGGGTTCCGGCAGGGCCATCCGGACACGGCCGCTATTGTCCACCGTTCGGCGGGCTCGCGTTCACGACCTGGCACCGGGGAAGTCGCGCCAGGTCGCGTGTGCCGTGTCCGGAGGCCGTTGCCGGCCCCGGGTCTGCAAGGGGTGTGACTGTTGTGCCGCTCGTTCCGGCGGTGGCTCCGCCGGGTTCACAGCACCCCGGGCAGCACCTCCTCCGAGAGCTGCGCGAAGGCCTGTTCCTGCTCGGCCTCGTACTCGGACCACGCGTCGGCGTCCCAGATCTCCAGGCGGGTGTTGGCGCCGATGACCACGCACTCGCGTTCGAGACCCGCGTACTCGCGAAGCTTCGACGGGATGGTCACCCGGCCCTGCTTGTCGCAGGTCTCGTCGGAGGCACTGGCGAAGAGGACCCTGCTGTAGTCGCGGACCGACTTGGCCGTGACCGGGGTGCTGGCGAGCGCGTCGGTGATGCGCTGGAACTCCTCCGCCGGGAAGACGTAGAGGCAGCGCTCCTGGCCCTTGGTGACCACCAGACCCCCCGACAGCTCGTCGCGGTACTTCGCGGGAAGGAACAACCGTCCCTTCTCGTCGAGGCGAGGCGTGTGGGTGCCGAGGAACACACTCCCACCCCCTCACTCCCCGAAGTGGAGAATTCACCCTCTCCACGCTGCTCCACCTTACTCCACTCTTCCCCACCGTCAACAGCTCCAATCGGGATTCACCCCCTGAAGGATCGACAAATGCGCAGGTCAGGACGGTGGAGCGCGAGAGGCGCGTGCGGGCGCCACCGGGTGTCGCCTTGCGCTCTCCCCACACATACCCTCCGACCTGCGAAAACGATCCCTTCCTCGCGCGCGGGCGCGCGTGGGCCAGACAGGGTGCGCCGAACGGGGGCGCCAAGGCCCAACAGAGCGATTCGGGCCCTTTGACCTCTTTGGTTGACCGTGGAATCAATCGTCCGCCGATTCCGGCGCTTTGGTTTGCAATCGCTCCGATTGGGCCTAGCCTCGGTTCCGAACACCGACACACGAAGCCATACGGAGCGGGAGGGGTCTCGTGTCACTCGGCACACACCACGGCGGTCGCGGGGGCGGCGTCCAGGAGGACGTCAGCGGGATCGTCGCCGTGGCGGACCGCATCCGCGGCGCGATCGAGACGGTCATCGAGGGCAAGCCGGAGGTGCTGCGCATCGCTCTGACGGTCCTGCTCGCCGAGGGCCACCTGCTCATCGAGGACGTTCCCGGCGTCGGCAAGACCATGCTGGCCAAGGCCCTGGGGCGGGCGGTGGACTGCTCCGTGCAGCGCGTCCAGTTCACCCCGGACCTGCTGCCCAGCGACATCACCGGCGTCAGCGTCTACCACCAGGACCGGCGCGAGTTCGAGTTCAACCCGGGCCCGGTCTTCGCCAACATCGTGCTGGGCGACGAGATCAACCGGGCCTCGCCCAAGACCCAGGCGGCCCTCCTGGAGTGCATGGCCGAGCGCCAGGTCAGCGTCGACGGGCAGACCCGCGCCCTGGAACGGCCGTTCATGGTGGTGGCCACGCAGAACCCCTCGGACATGGAGGGCACCTACGCGCTCCCCGAGGCGCAGCGCGACCGGTTCATGGCCCGCGTGTCCGTGGGCTACCCGGCACCGCAGGCCGAACTCGACATGATCGACTCGCACAGCTCCCGCTCCCCCCTGGACACCCTCGCCCCGGTCACCGACGCCGAGCAGATCCGCGACCTCACCGACCGGGTGCGCACGGTCCACGTCGCCCCCGGCATGCGCCGCTACGTCGTCGACCTCGTCAACTCCACCCGGACCAGCCCGGACCTGCGCCTGGGCGCCTCACCGCGCGCGACCCTGCACCTGGTGCGGGCGGCACGCGCCTACGCCGCCCTGGACGGGCGGCACTACGTCGTCCCCGACGACGTGCAGGCCCTGGCCGTACCGGTGCTCGCGCACCGGCTGCTGCCCGCGCCGGAGGCGCAGATGGAGCGCCTCTCGGCCGAACAGATCGTCGCCAAGCTGGTCGCGCGCCTGCCCGTGCCCGGACCGCAGTAGCCGCGGTCGGCCGGAGGCCGCGGCGCCCCGCTCCTCCCGTTCCCCCGCCCGTCCTCCCCGCACCGCCGGGTCCGGGCCTCCTCCGAGAGAGGGTCCATGCGCCCGCCCGTCGTCCGCCACCAGACGCCTCCCCCGCACACCCCGCCACCTCCCCTCCACCACGGAGCGCCGCCCCCGCCGCCCGTCGCGGACCACCCCCGCACGCGGCCCGCGCAGGAGCGGCCTCGACGGACGCTCACCCCGCGCGGCGCGTTCATGCTCGTCTTCGGCGTGATCGCCCTGGTGGCCGGTTTCGCCGTCGGGCAACGTGAACTCGTGGGTGTGGGCGTGCTCCTCACCGTGGTGCCGCCGCTCTCCGCACTGACGGTCCTGGGAGCCGCATCCCGGATCGTGCACAGCCGGACCGTGGCACCCACCCGCGTCGCGACCGGCCACGACGCCCGGGTCCTGGTCCGGGTCGGCAACTCCTCGTCCGCCTGGCCGGTCGCCTCGGTATCCGTCGAGGACACCCTGCCCGTCCCCCTGGGCGCCGAGCCCCGGTACACAGTGGGCTACCTCGGGCCGCGCTCCGTCCGCGACGTCTCCTACCTCGTGCGGCCCGCCGGACGGGGAAACTACCCGGTGGGCCCGCTGCGCGTGGCGGTGACCGACCCCCTGGGGTGCGTGCGCGTCAGCCGCCGGGTCGGCGCCCCCACCCACCTGCTCGTGACCCCTGTGACCGTCCCCCTGCCGACGCTGGGCTCCGCCGACGGTTCGCAGGGGGAGGAGTCGCCCCGTCGCTCGTTGACCGGCGCGGGGGAGCAGGACCCGGTGCCGCGCGAGTACCAGTACGGCGACGAGCTGCGCAGGGTCCACTGGCGTTCCACCGCCAAGCACGGTGAGCTGATGGTGCGCCGGGACGAACAGCACTGGCGGGAGAACAGCACGATCCTGCTGGACACCCGGCGGTCCGCCCACGGGTCGGAGGGACCCGCGGGGTCCCTGGAGACGGCGGTCAGCGTGGCCGCGTCCGTGGCACTGAACCTGCTCGACGGCGGCCACGGCCTGCGCTTGCACACCGAGCGCGGCCGCGTTCCGACCATGAGCGCGGCCGGCGTCCTGGACGGTCTGGCCGTGGCGGAACCCTCCGACACCCCCGGGCTGCTCGGCGGCATCGGCCTGCTCGGCAACTCCCGCGGCACGTCCAGCCTCATCGTGGCCGTCCTGGGCGCGCTGACCCCCGAGGAGGCCGCGGCCCTGGCCCGCACCGGCGGCAGCGGGGCGCGGGTCGCCGTACTGTGTGCCCGGGCCGCCTGGGCCGGACACGACGCCGTGGGCGGGGTCCGCGACATCCTGGTGTCCGCCGGGTGGCGCGTCCTCGTCCTGTCCTCCCTCGCGGAGCTGCCGCGGCTGTGGAGCCTCGCGGCGGCCCCCACCGGAACGAACGCCTCCGCACGGGCCGCCGCGCCCCGCACCCCCGGAAAGGGCCCGCGTTGAGAGCACTGATGCCCCTGGCGTCCCTGGTCTGCCTGCTGGCGGCACTGCCGCTGCTGGGCACGGTCGTGCACGGTGGGACCTGGTGGGTCCCCGCCGCCGTCCTGACGGCCGCGGTGGCCGGGATTTCCGCCCTGTACCGCCTGAGCGGGTGGAACTCCCTCCCCGTGCCGTTCCTCCAGCTGTTCGCGGTCGCGTTCCTCAGCACCCCCCTCTTCGCCCCCCAGGGGGCCCTCCTCGGGCTCCTGCCCTCAGCGGACTCGTTGGATCACCTGGTGCGGGCGTTCGAGGAGGGCATCGCCACCATCGACGGGAACCCACCGCCGGTGGCGGCCTCCGCCGGGGTGACGATGATCATCGCTCTGGTGTTCGCGGTGTTCGCGATGGCCTCGGACTTCCTCGCGGTGACCGCACGCTGCCCCGGCATGGTCGGCGGCCTCCTGCTGGCGCTGGTGGCCGTCCCGCTGGTGGTGGACGACGGCGGTGTCGGGGTGGTCGCCGCGGTCTCCTGCGCCGTCGGATTCCTGCTCATGCTCGCGGTGGACATGTGGGTGCGCGGTCGCGAGTGGGGCATGCGCGTCCCCGACGGGCACGACTCGTCGGCGCGCCTGCTGAGCGGGGTGCGCCGCGTGGTCACGGTGTCGGTGGCCTCGGCCGCCGCCGTCCTGCTCGCCGTGACGGTGCCGCTGGCGATCCCCTCCCTGCGCAGCGACGTGTTCTACACGATGGCCGACGGGGCCTACATCGGCGTCGGCGGGGACGTCATCACCACGACGCACCCGCTGGTCTCGCTCCGCCGGGAGCTGGGGGCCTCCTCCGACCGGACGGTGCTGACCTACCGCACCGACGCCGAGGAGCCCGACTACCTGCGCACGTACGTGCTGGACGAGTTCGACGGCGAGAACTGGACGATGTCCCCGGTGAGCGCGTCGGGCGACACCCTGGCCAGGGGGGAGCTCCCCCTGCCCGCGGGATGGGACGGGGAACCCTCCGGCACCCCCGTGACGACACGGATCTCCCTGGACTCCGACTCGCCCAGGATGGACTTCCTGCCGCTGCCGTACTGGGCGCGCGCGGTGGACGCACCCGGCGAGTGGTACGCCGACCCCGACAGTCTCATGGTGTTCACCACGGACAGCCCGCCCACCGGTCTGAACTTCTCCGTGGAGACGGTGGACCGGACTCCCTCGGGGGACGAGCTGGCCGCCTCCGGGACCCCCCGCTCGCTTCCGGGCGACCACCGGAGCCTTCCGAGCGGTCTGGACCCGGCGGTGCAGACCCTGACCGACGACCTCGTCGCGGACGCGGAGTCGCCGTACGAGCGGGCCGTGGCGCTCCAGGAGTACTTCACCGGAGGCCTGTTCACCTACGACCTGTCCCCGCCGGGAGTGCCCGAGGGCGCCGACCCGCTCACCCACTTCCTCCTGGAGGACCGGGTGGGCTACTGCGAGCAGTTCGCCGGGGCCATGGCGATCATGGCCCGCCAGGCCGACATCCCCGCGCGGGTCGCCGTGGGTTACACGGCCGGTGAGCTCCGGGGGGACGGCCGGTGGGCGGTGTCGGTGGGCGACGCCCACGCGTGGCCCGAACTGTACTTCGAGGACGCGGGCTGGGTGCGGTTCGAGCCGACCCCCGCCGCGAGCGGTGGCGCGGGGCAGGGTTCCGCGACGGTGCCCGACTACGCGTCCGGCGGCGGCACCGGGGAGCGGACCCCGGAGGAGCCACGGGACCCGGCCACCGAGGACCCCGAGAACACGGAACCGGGTGCGGACCCCCAGGAGCCCAGCGGGTCACCTGAGGAGAGCGCCCCTCCCCAGGAGGGCGAGGAGCCCGGGGCCGCCACGGCCACCGGGGGCGGTTCGACGGCCGGCCCCGACCTGTCGTGGCTTCCCGCTGCGGGCGGCGTGGTCGGAGCACTGCTGCTGCTGGCGCTGCCCGCCCTGGTGCGGGCCCTGGTGCGCTGGTCCCGGGTCGCCTCCCTCTCGGGCGGCGACCCGGCGGCGGGCGCGCACACCGCCTGGCGGGAGCTTCGGGACACCTGCCTGGACCTGGGCGGCGCATGGGTGCTGGCCGAGAGCCCGCGTGCCACGGCCGAACGGCTGTCCCGCTTCTCCGCGCAGACCGGTCGCGCCGGTGAGGGGCCGCCCCCTGTGCCGGCGGAGGCCGTCGCGGCGCTGTGGCGGATCGCGCTGGCCGAGGAGTCGGCGCGCTACGCGCCCGCGCCGACCGGCACAGCCGATCTGCGCGGGGACCTGGGGACGGCCTGCGCCGGTCTGGCCGCGGCGACCGGGCCGGGTACCCGGATCCGCGCGGTCCTGCTGCCGCGGTCCCTGGCCCCCTGGTGCCGGCCGCGTCCGGCACCAGGCCCGGCCACCGCGACCCCGTAGGACACCGCCGCCCCGACCCGCGTCACGGGTCGGGGCGGCCCGGGTTTCGGCCAGCCTCGAAGACGCTTAACAAGCCGCACCAAAGCAAAGTCTGAACTAATCCACGACGGGCGATTCGTGCTTGCCGCACGGGCCCAACGACAACGTGGTGGGGCCCCGCGAAGATCTGCGGGACCCCACCACGTGACGGTGCGCGTCCGATCCGGGGACCGGACACGAACCGGCGTCATGGGAGGCGCGACCACGCGCCCGACGGCCACACGGGGCGGCCGCGGGTCAGCGGGATCACTCCTCGCCTTCCTGGCGACGACGCCAGCGCTCCTCGAAGCGGTTCATCATGCCGGGACGGCTTCCGCCCCGGCGCTTCTGTTTGGGCTCTGCCGATGCCACCGCGGCCTCGGCACCCCCACCGGACGCCTTGCGCCACGCGTTGGCCCCCCACAGGAAGCACGACAGCATGACGAGGAAACCGAGGACGCTGATGGTGACCTGGACAGCGGTGGGCTGGAGCATCAGCCCCGTCATCAGCAAAACGATGCCGACGACGAATCCGAGCCCGGCCTTGATGATCCAGCGCTTGTAATGGACCGCGGGGTTCGTCTGCCGAACAGTGTTCGCGAACTTCGGGTCCTCGGCATACAGCGCCCGCTCGATCTGGTCGAGCATGCGCTGCTCGTGTTCAGAGAGCGGCACGGCGCCTCCCTACGACAGTCCCCGATTGGGGTGACGGGTACTGATGAACATTCTCTTGGTCAGTGGTATGCCCAGAATACGTTGTACTAGCGCCTGGTGGAAAGAAAAGCTGCGCGCGTACCTGACCCACAACGGTCACGATACCCTCGCCCTGTATCGGAAACACCGGCTTCCAAGCCTCTCTTCTACCCTGACTCCGGTCGTACCCTTAGAACGCTCCGAGGGCGCCGGAAGTTGCCGCATCATACGTCGTTTTCGTCACGCTTGGCCAACACGGCCGACTGTATCGCGCCTGGACCGAAACGGGCTGTTACCCGGTCCATAACCCGTTCAACGTCCCGCCAACCAGAGTCCTCCTCCCCCAACGCCAATTGACGATGGGCCTGCTCCGCCGGGGCGACCCCCTCGACACGTACGCCGATCAGGCGCAACGGCGTCCGGCGCAGGCCGGAGGCGGCGTACAGTTCGCGGGCGACAGCGTTGATCTCGCGGGCCACGTCAGTGCTCTCGGCCAGGGTCCGCGACCGGGTGATCGTGGAGAAATCCGCTCGGCGCAGCTTCACGCTCACCGTGCGCCCCACCTGGCCCGACGCCCTCAGCCGTCGCCCCACCTTCTCCGCGAGCCTCAGCAGCTCCCTGTCAACCATCTCCGGGTCGGCGACGTCCTCGTCGAAGGTCTCCTCGGCACCGACGCTCTTGTCGGCGGACTCCTGGACGACCACGCTCTCGTCCACGCCCCGGGCCAGCGCGGCCAAGCGGCTGCCCGCCTTGTTTCCCAGCTCCATCCGCAGCATGTCCGGCTCGTACCGGGCCAGCTGGCCGACCGTGCGCAGGCCCAGAGCGACCAGGGTCTGCTCGGTCCTGTCCCCCACCCCGGGCAGCGCGCCCACCGGGAGCGGGTCCAAAAACCCCCGCACGTCGGCGGTGGGTACCAGCAGCAGCCCGTCGGGCTTGCAGTGCGTGGAGCCCAGCTTCGCGGTGAAGCGGTTGGCGGCCACCCCGACCGAGCAGGTGAGGCGCTGCTCGGAGCGCACGCGCTCACGGATCATCGCGGCGATGCGCACCGGTCCGCCCAGACGGCGCCGGGCTCCGGACACGTCCAGGAACGCCTCGTCCAGGGAGAGCGGCTGCACCACCGGGGTCACCGAGCGCAGGATGTCCATCACGGCCTCCGACGCCTGCCGGTAGGCGGCGCCGTCGGGTGGGAAGACCGCGGCCTCCGGGCACAGGCGCAGTGCCCGCGCCATGGGCATCGCCGAGTGCACGCCCTTCGCCCGGGCGAGGTAGTCGGCGGAGGAGACGACGCTGCGCGGACCGGTGCCGCCCACGATGACGGGGCGGTCGCGTGCCTCGGGGTGGCGCAGCTGCTCGACACTCGCGAAGAACGCGTCCATGTCCAGGTGCAGGATGTGGCAGTCGGAGTCGGGGCCGGACCCGTCCTCGGGGAAGTCGACGCCCAACGGCACGATGCCGTCCGGGGAGACCATGCCGCGGAGTGCGGCACCGCGTTCCAGCTGACGTCGGCTCATGGGACCAGGTTATGCCCTGACGCAGTGTGTGCGCCCCCCGGGTGCCGTGGCCCCGCCGCACCGGGGTGAAGGCCCGGACCGGGCCGCGGGGGGGCACGCCGCCTGGCTCCGCGCGTAGGAGGGCTGCGGGTGTCCGGGGAGGCGCGCGACGGTGTCGCCGCCGGGCTCCGGCACGGGGGAGGGCCGGGGCCCTCCCCCTCAGGGCCGGTGGGCGATGGCGTGCAGCTGTGTGGCGAAGCCGATCAGCTCGGGGTGTTCGGCGGCGGACCGCTCCAGCTCCACCAGGTGCTGCCCGGCCTGGGCGTCGCCCTCCCAGGCGTGCCCGGGCACCAGGTCGGCGAAGACCCTGACCCCGCGGACGCTCTCCCCGGTCAGGCCGGCCCCGCCGACCAGTTCCAGGAGCTGGCGCCTGGTGAAACGGCGCGGCATCGGGTCGCCCTCGCCCCAGCGCCCGTCCGGGTCGCCGAGCAGGTGGTGTGCCTCAGCGATGTGCCCGGCCAGGGCACGGTGCAGCGCGCCGGCCGCCGCGTTGGTGACGAGCAGGCTCACGGCACCGCCCTCACGGGTGATGCCGACCACGTCGCGCAGCGCCGCGACGGGGTCCTCCACGTACTCCAGCACGTTGTGCACCAGTACGAGGTCGGCGCTGCCGGGCGCGAACAGGGACGCCAGGTCGCGGGTCTCCCCCTGGACCCCGCGCACCGTCACGCCCTGCTCGGCCGCACGGCGTTCGAGGGCCGCGAGGGAGTCGGGGCTGGGCTCGACGACCGTCACACGGTGGCCGAGCTCGGCGAGCGGGACCGCGGCTCCGCCGGTACCCCCGCCCGCGTCGACGATCTCCAGGGGGCCGTCCTGCGCGAGCTCCTCCAGCAGCCGTGAGAGGGCGTCCCACACGACCGCCGTCCTGGCCGCTCCGGCGGCCCGCGCCGGGCCGGTCGCCCAACCCGCGCCGGAGCCTCCGCCGGTGGTCGCGCTCACGCCGGTCCTGTCAGTCACTTGCGTCCCCTCAAGCACGTTGCCCCGACCGTCCCGCCTGTGCGGCGGTGTCAGAGCGAGAGCGTCGCCTTGTTCTCCATCAAGCGTGACAGAAGTCCGCTGATGAAGTTGGGCGACTCGTCGGTGGAGAGCTCCTTGGCCACACCGACGGCCTCGGCGATCGCGACGCCGTCGGGGATGTCCTCGGCCCAGAGCAGCTCGTAGGCGCCCATCCGGAGGATGTTGCGGTCGACGACCGGCATGCGCTCCAGGGTCCAGCCGATGGCGTAGGTGTCCAGGAGTTCGTCGATGCGCTCACGCCGTCCGTCGACCGAGCGGGCCAGGTCCTCCGTGAACTCGTTGATCGGAGGCTCGGGCTGGGCCCGGCGGCGCTTGATGACGTCCTCCACCGAGGTGCCGCGCACCTCGGCCTCGTAGAGGACCTCGACCGCGCGCCGACGTGCCTTGCGCCGTGCACCGCTCATCAGTTGACTCGCCCGAGGTAGTCGCCCGTGCGGGTGTCGACCTTGACGCGCTCGCCGGTGGTGATGAACAGGGGCACCTGGATGGTGGCGCCGGTCTGGACGGTCGCGGGCTTGGTGCCGCCGGTGGAGCGGTCGCCCTGGACGCCCGGGTCGGTCTGGGTGATCTCCAGCTCGACGGCGGCGGGCAGCTCGATGTAGAGCGGGTTGCCCTCGTTGGTGGCCACGGTGACCTTGGTGTTCTCCAGCAGGAAGTCGCTGTTGCCGCCGACGACCGTCGCGGAGACCGGAAGCTGGTCGAAGGTCTGGGTGTCCATGAAGATGAAGGACTCGCCGTCGTGGTACAGGTACTCCATGTCACGGCGGTCCACGCTGGCGAACTCGACCCGTGCGCCCGCGTTGAAGGTCTTGTCGACGATCTTGCCGGTCAGCACGTTCTTGAGCTTGGTGCGGACGAACGCGCCGCCCTTGCCCGGCTTGACGTGCTGGAACTCCAGGACGCTCCAGAGGACGCCGCCGTCGAGTCGCAGGGTCGTGCCGTTCTTGATGTCGTTCGTCGAGGCCACTTCGGTCGTCTCTCCAGGGGTGTGACACGTCGGGGACCGGACCCGGGGGACCGGCCGGTGGTCGGTGGGGCGGTGCGCGGGCACCTCGGGGACCTCCCCGAGTGCACCAGTGCGCACATCACCTGGGTGCAGTCTAGTGGCTGTGCGGAACTCAGGCGTCGCCCGTGACCGCGCGGTACGCCTCGTCGAGCAGTTCGGGGGAGGGTCCGCTGAGGATGGCGGGGGCGGCCGGGCCGTCCAGGACGACGAAGCGCAGCGTCGCCCCGCGGGCCTTCTTGTCGACGCTCATGGCGGCGCGCAGCTGGGGCCACGCCTCCCGCGCGTAGGAGGTGGGCAGCCCCACCGACGAGAGCAGGGAGCGGTGTCGCTCGACCAGGTCGGTACCGATGCGCCCGTCCAGGCGGGCCAGCTCGGCGGCGTACACCATGCCGATCGCGACCGCGTAGCCGTGCCGGAACGTGTAGTTCTCCGCCCGCTCGACCGCGTGCCCGAGGGTGTGCCCGTAGTTGAGGATCTCGCGGCGACCGCTCTCCCGCAGGTCCCCGGAGACGACGTCGGCCTTGACCCGGATGGCACGCTCGATGAGTTCGCGGGTGTGGGCCCCTTCGGGGCGCGCGGCGCCCTCCGGGTCGTCCTCCACCAGGTCGCAGATCACCGGGTCGTCGATGAAACCGGCCTTGATGATCTCGGCGAGGCCGCCCACGTAGTCGGCCCTGGGCAGGCTCGGCAGGGTGGCGAGGTCGCACAGGACACCGGCCGGGGGGTGGAAGGCGCCGACGAGGTTCTTGCCCTCGGGGGTGTTGATACCGGTCTTGCCGCCGACGGCCGCGTCGACCATGCCGAGCAGCGTCGTGGGCACCAGGACGGAGCGCACCCCGCGCAGCCATGTGGCGGCGACGAAGCCGGCCAGGTCGGTGGCAGCACCCCCGCCGACACCCACGACCGCGTCGCTGCGGGTGAAGTTGCGCTCTCCGAGCCGGGACCACAGGTCGGTGGCGACGGCGGCGGTCTTGGCTGCCTCGCCGTCGGGGACGGGCAGGGAGTGCGCGCGGTAGCCGGCGGACTCCAGGGCACCGACCACGGGGCGCGCGATCCCGCCCAGACCCTCGGGGTGGATGACGGCGACCTGCGCGGCGTCACCGACCAGTGAGGGGAGCTCGGAGAGGACGCCGCTGCCGACGACCACGTCGTAGCGGCCGGAGGGGTCACCGACACCGATGCGGGTCACGGTCACTGCTGGGCCTTTCCGGTGCTCTGTCCGGCCAGTGTGGGCAGGATGGCGTCGACGATCTCTTCGGGGTGGAAGCCGGTCGTTGGCACGGTCACGGTGGCGAGGCCCTCGTAGACGGGCAGGCGCTCGTTGAGCAGCTTGCGCAGCTGCGTCCGGGGGTTGCCGGAGAGCAGGGGACGGGCCGTGTCCATACCGACGCGCTTGGCGGCCTCGCCGAACTCGACCTGGAGGTAGACCACGTGGTGGTCGGCCAGGTCCGCGCGGGTGCTCTGGTCCAGGACGGCGCCGCCGCCGACGGCGATCACGCCCTCCCAGTCGCGCAGGCCCTCGGCGACGACCTCCCGTTCAAGGGCGCGGAAGTGCTCCTCGCCGTCCTCGATGAAGATGTCGCCGACGGGTTTGCCCGCGCGCCGTTCAATCTCGGTGTCGGTGCACAGCAGGTCCGCCCCGAGCCGTTGGGCCAGGGCCTCGCCGACGGTGGACTTGCCCGATCCGGGCGAACCGATGAGCACCGCGATCGCTCTTGCCACGCTCTGCCTGCCTAGGTGGGATCCGGGTCACCGCCCGCGTGCGCGGGTGAGTCGGTGGACCCTCCGTGTGCTGTCCGCGCACCCGCCCGCCGCGTGCCCGCGCGGGGCCGCCGTGTCGCGCACCCGCCAGCCGCCCTCGTCCTCCAGTGCCTGGGGCAGGTCCCAGTGGTAGAGGG
>NZ_JBHXQY010000067.1:0-31794 GCF_042716955.1 Nocardiopsis sp. NPDC058631
CACCCATCCCATACGACAACGCCGTTCTCCACGACCAAGGGTCATGGAGAACGGCGTCACATGGGGCCAGAACCCGGAATTAACCAACAGCATCCCCAGGAGGGCGGGCACCCCGGCCTCGGCGCGCAGCGGTGGGGCCGTCGGCCCCACACGGTGAGGCAGTCCGCGCACAGGGGCCCGAAGGGGTCGCCGCACCCGGCGCAGAGTTGGGGGAGGACCAGGTCGAGCAGTGCGGCGAACGCGTCGCGCAGCGCGCCGACCAGGCGTGCGGAGTGGTTCATTCGTCCAGGATCGGCCCCGCCCGCGCCGCGCGCCAGACCCTTCCCCGGCCTGTGGACGGGCAGGCCGGGAGGCGGCTCGCGAGGCGGGGAGCACCCGCGCCCGGAGCCGGTGACCGGTCCGAGGCCGGACGGGGTGCTGCCGTGGCCGCCCGTCCCGACCTCGTCCTCGCGCGACCTGCGGACGACCTCCTCGGGGGTCCCCACGCGCCGGGGGCTCCGGACCGGGGCGAGGACCCCGCGGGCTCACCCCGGGAAGGTGGGCGCCCCGCCCTCCACCACGTTCTGCCAGTTCAGGGGGTCGTTGGAGACCCAGATGTTGCCGTCGTCGGAACCAGCGACCAGGGGCTGCCCGGGCGCTCCGGAGATGGTCATCATGCTCGCGACCGGGGTCCCCGCGCTCGCGGGCGGGGTGCCGCCGTCCAGCGACACCAGGAACGCCTGAGCGGTACCTCCGTCCCGGCCGCCCAGCACGACCAGCTGGTCGGAGCTGCGCCACGCGACGTCGGTGAGGTCCTGCAGCTCCCTGGCGAGGGTGACGAACGACCCCAGCTCGACCCGGCCGTCGGCGTCCTCCACGACCCGTCCCACCTGGAGCGAGCGCTCGCCGTCCGCCTCGGTCACCAGCGCGGCGCGGGTGCCGTCACGGGAGATCTGGAAGTGCACCACGGAGGTGTCGCGCAGGCCGGACACGTCCACCCTCACCACCTCCTCGCCGCCGCGCAGGAGCCACAGCGCGGTCGCGCCCGGAGCGGGGGGAGGCCCCTCCTCGACCGGGTCCTCGGTGTCGGCCTCCTCCTCGGCCGTCTCGTCCCCGGCCCCGTCCTGCTCCGCCGCGTCGGTGTCCTCGGTCTCCTCGACCACCCACAGGTCGCCGTTGACGTCCCAGGACAACTCGGTGAAGACCCCGTCCGAGAGGACCTCCTCGGTCACCGCGTCCGGGCTGGTGAGGCTCGTCACGACCTGGCCGCCGCCCTGCGTGATGCCCGCGACGGTGCTCTCGTCGACCGACACCGCGAACCGCTCCAGGAGGCTGTCGCCCGCCCCCAGGGGGCCGGACACCCGCTCGGCGTCCTCGAAGACGCCCTCGTCCCAGTCCTCGGCGGACCAGAGCTGCCCCTCGTGCGTGTAGTAGGCGCGGATACCGCCGGAGACGGCCCCCGGATTGACCTGGGACCAGTGGTCGCTGCCCGGGCGCGGCCGCTCCGCGCTCTCGCCGTCGGAGCCCGGGAAGTCGACCTCCGAGCCGTTCACCTCCAGGGTGAACTCCTGGATCTCCGGCAGCTGGCGGAGCGTCCAGGCGATCTGCGCGCCCATCGCGAACTCGTCGACGTCCCCGGAGACGCTGACGTCGATGACCGCGCGTTCGGAGTCGACCTCCAGGGAGGGCCTGGTCCCCTCGGGGAAGGCGGACTCCACTGCGGGGCCCAGCCACTCGCTGGGGCCGCTGGTGAGCTTGCGGAGCAGGCGTTCCGGCAGTTGTTCGTTGCTCACCGGGAGGTAGACCGGGTCCGGGACCAGCGCGCTCCGGTCGGGGTTGAAGAAGTACAGGTTGAAGGGGCGGTGCGTGCGCTCGACGTCGAGCTGGCTGAGGACCAGTTCCTCGGGCAGGCTCCGGATACGCCAGTCCCCGTCGGGGTCCTCGTCCTCGCGGGCGAGCACGAACGGCTCGTCGAGCAGCCTCCCGCTGTCGCTGGAGACGTACTTGCCGCTCTCGTCGATCGTGGCCACGAGCGGGCTGCGCATCCGCACGGTCGCGGTGAGCCCGTCGGAGCTGATCTCTGCGTCGAGGTCGACGGTGTCCAGATCGGCGAAGACCCTGACCGTGCCGTCGGGCGACCACGCCTCACCCGTGTCGGGGAGCATGTAGCTGCGTGCGGCCTTGTGCTCCTCCTCGAAGCTGCCCATGTCCTTGAGGAAGCCGCTGACCAGGCCCTCCGGGTCGACACCGGGTTGCGGCCCCGCGGGCAGCAGCCGCACGTAGCCGCCGTAGGGGTCGCCCGCGGAGTCGCCCCCGTCGCCGGGGACGACGGGGCCCGTCGTCGGGACGGTCGCGCAGGCCGCCATGGTCGCGCACACCACCGCGCCCGCCAGCGAGGCGCGGACGGCGCGGGTGATCCGGTCCGGTCCTGTCATGACCCGTCCTCCCCGTCCTCGCGCGGGTCGCGCTCGGAGCGTCCTGTCGTCTCGTCGCCGGCTGCCGCCTGCGATGCGGTGTCGCGGTCACCCCGGCCCGGCCCCCGGTCGGGGCGGGCGTGGCCGTTGGCCGCCGGTTTGGGCCCGCCTCCGCCGTCCTTGTCACCGAACGCCGCGAAAGTACGGCCGAGGGCGATCTCGGGCGGTACCAGGGGCAGGGGTGAGCCGCGCAGTTCGCTCCCGGACCGGCGGGGCAGGGACAGGCGGAACTGGGACCCCTGTCCCGGCAGGCCCCACGCCTGGAGCCAGCCGCCGTGCAGGACGGCGTCCTCCTTGGCGATGGACAGGCCGAGGCCCGTGCCTCCGGTGGTGCGCACGCGGGCGGGGTCGGCCCGCCAGAAGCGGTCGAAGCACAGGTGCTCCTCCCCCTCCTTGAGCCCCACACCGTAGTCGCGTACGGCCACGGCGACCGCGTCGCGGTCCCCCGCGGCGGCGACCACCACGTCGCGCCCCTCGCTGTGCTCGATGGCGTTGACCACGAGGTTGCGCAGGATGCGGTTGATGCGGCGGGTGTCGAACTCGGCCAGGCAGGGCTCGGCGGGGAGGCGCAGGACCACCTTGATGCCGCGGCGCTCGGCGATCTGCTCGGCGTCGCCCACGGCCTTCATCACGGCGTCGCGGATGTCCGCCGACTCGGTGCCGAGGGTGGCGGCTCCCGCGTCGTGGCGGCTGATCTCCAGCAGGTCCGCGAGGAGTTCCTCGAAGCGCTCGACCTGGCTCTGCAGCAGCTCCACGGAGCGGCGCATGGTGGGTTCGAGCTCGTCGCGGTCGTCGAAGAGCAGGTCACCGGCCATCTTGATGGTGGTCAGCGGTGTGCGGAGTTCGTGGGAGACGTCCGAGACGAACTGCCGCTGGAGCTTGGACAGCTCCTCCAGCTCCTTGATCTTCTCCTCCAGGTTGCCCGCCATGTCGTTGAAGGACACGGCCAGCCTGGCCAGGTCGTCCTCGCCCTGCACGGTCATGCGCTCGGTGAGGTCGCCCGCGGCCAGCCTCTCGGCGGACTGGGCGGCCGACCGGACGGGGCTGACGACCTGCCGGGAGATCACGAACGCGATCAGCCCGAGGAGGATGACCAGGAGCACCGCGACCAGGGCGACCGTGTTCTGGACGAGGGCGAGGATCTCCTGCTCGTGCTGGAGCGGGAAGAGGTAGTACAGCTCGTAGGCGTGCGTGAGCTGGGCGCCGACCACCAGCGCGGGTTCCTCCTCGCCCTGCTCGGTGGTGACCCGCGTGTACGTGTGGTACTGCTGGTCGTTCGCCTCGGACTGGCGGACCTGCTCGATCAGGCGCGGCGGGACGCTGCCCTCGCCGGTCGCCCAGCCGAGCTCGTCGCTCACCGACGGCAGGATGACGACGCTGTAGAGGCCGGTGTCGCCGCTGCGGCTGGTGAGCTCGCTGGCGAGGTTGTACAGGAGCCGGTCGCGGTCGCCGCCGTCGTTCTCCTGGAGTTCCGCGAGGGCGTAGTTGAGTCCGGCCCGGTGGTCGGTGACCGCGGTGGAGATCTTGGCGTCCAGCAGACCGCCGCGCACCTGGCCGATCATCGCGTACCCGAGGCCCACCATGACCAGGAGGGACAGCACCAGCGTGGTGGAGATGACCCGCAGGTGGAGCGAGCGGCGCCAGTTGGTGTGGACACCGCGCACCAGTGCGCGGGCGGCGCGCTGGGCGAACAGGTAGGTGCGGGTCAGCCCCGTCTCACCGTCGCGTCGGCGCCCTCCGGGCTCGGGCAGCCCGGAGGGCGGGCCGGACCGTTGCCCCTCGGAGTCGGTCCCCCGCTCCTCCTCGGGTGTACCTGCGGTCATGTGCGGCCCTGCGGTATCAGGCGGTTCCGGCCTTGTAGCCGACACCGCGGACGGTCACGACGACCTCGGGGTGCTCGGGGTCCTTCTCGATCTTGGCGCGCAGGCGCTGCACGTGGACGTTGACCAGGCGGGTGTCCGCCGCGTGGCGGTAGCCCCACACCTGCTCCAGCAGGACCTCGCGGGTGAAGACCTGGCGCGGCTTGCGGGCCAGGGCGACCAGCAGGTCGAACTCCAGCGGGGTGAGGCTGATCTGCTCGCCGTCACGGCGCACGGCGTGCCCTGCGACGTCGATGGTGATGTCCCCGATCTGGAGGACCTCGGGCGCGGGCTCCTCGGTGCGGCGCAACCGCACGCGGACCCGGGCCACCAGCTCCTTGGGCTTGAACGGCTTGACGATGTAGTCGTCCGCGCCCGACTCCAGGCCGAGGACGATGTCGATGGTGTCGCTCTTGGCGGTGAGCATGACGATGGGCACGCCCGACTCGGCGCGGATCTGACGGCACACGTCGATCCCGTCGGCCCCGGGCAGCATCAGGTCGAGGAGGACCAGGTCAGGCTTGGTTTCACGGAAGGCCTCCAGGGCCTTGTCCCCGTCATGCACGAAAGAGGGCTCGAACCCCTCACCCCGCAGCACGATGCCCAGCATCTCGGCGAGGGCGAGGTCATCGTCGACAACCAGTACACGTCCCTTCATCGGTGTGTCCGGCGCCGGGCGTCAGTACCGCCTCGCGGCGGATTCGCGGCGCCTACTCCTCTCTCTGGAACACTCAAGCGGCGTAAACGATCGGTGCGCCCTTGCTCCCCGACGCAAGGAACTGCTTTGTCCTCCCCACCTTGCCACCTTCCGGTGTGGTTGGGAGAGTGGTCGACGCATTTCGCTCCGTGCGGACCGATATCGACCACCGGCGGTGTCGGCCCTGGCTGCGCCGGTCCGAAAACCTTCGCGACTTGGCCGGTTGGTAACAGAAAGCATACAAAAGGAATGAAGTGCGTCGGTTGTTGCTGGACGTGTGCCAGGGCCGCAGGGGACGAGTGGAACCGGCCGGTAGGTTGGATTCCAGCACAACAGAAATCGCGCGGATCCGCTCGCGCAGCGTAACCGAACCCTATGGAGGGCGGAGCACATGACCCAGGAGGACGACCACCGGGACACGCCGGGAAGCGACCCCGGCGTCCCTGGCGATGGCGGTTCCTCCGGGGGTGCGCCGGCCGAACCCGGCGGTTGGGCCGCTCCCGGTCGGGAACGGCCCGAGCCGGAGGCGCCCGGGGCCGGAGCGCACGCACCGCACCCGCCGCAGCAGGGTCCGGGCTTCGCGGCCTCCGACCAGGGCGCGTCCGGGTTCGCTGCGCCGGGCTCAGGGCGGCCCGCGCAGCCGGGCGGCCGTGAGCAGCACCCGCACGCGTGGCAGCCCGCGCCCGGGTACGGACCGCCGCCGGGGTACGGGCAGTACGAGCAGCACGGACAGCAGCCGGGGTACGGCCCGCCTCCGCCGTACGCCCCTCCCGGCGGGCAGGCGTACGGGAACCAGGGCCCGGGCTACGGCCCTCCCGGACAGGGCCACCCCGGTGCGCCCGGCCACGGGTACCCGGGCCACGGCCCCCAGGGAGGGTACGGCGCACCGCGCGCGCCCAAGCCCGGTGTGGTCCCCCTCCGTCCGCTGACCCTCGGCGACATCCTCAACGGCGCGTTCAGCCTCATCCGGAGCAATCCCAGGACCACGGTCGGCCTCTCCCTGATCGTCATGGCGGTCGCCAGCATCGTCTCCTCGGTCGGGTTCAGCGGCTACATGGCGGACTACGGGACGTTCCTCGACCAGGTGCTGACCGACCCGGTGTCGGTCGACCCCGACTCCCCCTTCCCGTTCAGCGCGTGGTCGATCGCCGCCGTGTACGGCGGCAGCCTGCTCAGCTACGCCGGGATCATCCTCGTCACCGGCCTCCTGACCACCGTGATCGGCCTGGCCGTCCTGGGGCGCAAGCTCAGCCCGTCGCAGGCCTGGGCCGCGGTCCGGGACCGGCTCTGGTCCGTGCTCGGCCTGGCCCTGCTCCAGATACTGATCTCCTTCGGCCTCACCCTGGTCCTGGCGACCGTGGTGGTCGGGGGCATGGTCCTGGGCTTCGTCCTGATAGGCACGGGAGGCGAGGGCGCGGGCATCGCCGTCGTCGTCCTCTCGCTGCTGCTCGGGCTCGGCGGAGGGATCGCGCTGTTCGCGTGGATCACCATCCGCCTCTACTTCGCCATGCCGATCGTCGTGCTCGAACGCCTCGGCCCCGGCCAGGCCCTGGCCCGCTCCTGGCGGCTGACCCAGGGCAGCTGGTGGCGCGTCTTCGGCATCGTCCTGCTGGCAAGCATGCTCATCGGCTTCGTCAGCAGCCTCCTGAGCACGCCCTTCACCCTCATCGCCGTCGTGCCCTCCTTCGTCTTCCCCGGTGAGGCCTGGGCCGCGGTGGTGTCGGGCGCCGTCATGTTCGTGGCCAACGTCCTCGTCTACTCGATCACCACGCCGTTCACCGTGGGAGTGACCACCCTGCTCTACGTCGACCTGCGCATGCGCCGTGAGGGCCTCGACCTGAAGCTGCACAGCGCCGCCCAGGCGGGCTACGAGGCGGGGCCGGAGATCTACCTGCCGGAGCCGCGCGCGTGAGCCCCCACCACGCCGTCCCCGGGGAAGTGACCCGGGACGAGGGCCGGCGGCGCGCCATCGAGGAGTTGAGCGACCCCCTGTACGGGGAGCAGGAGCCGAGCCTGCTCGACCGCTTCCTCGACTGGCTCGCCGAGCTCATCGACGGTTTCGCCGACGCGGGGGCCGGGGTCGTCGGCGGCTGGGTCGTCCTCGGGCCGCTCCTCCTGGTGGTCGCGGCCCTGGTGGTCTGGCTGGTCGTCTGGCTGCGCCCCTCCCGCAGCCGCTCGTCCGGTCCGCCCGTGCACGAGGGCGCCGTGCTGTCCGCGACCGACCACAGGGCCGCCGCCGACCGCCATGAGGCCGACGGCGAGTACGCCGCCGCCGTCACCGAGCGGCTGCGCGCCATCAGCGTCGACCTGGAGGACAGGGCGATCGTCACCCCGCGCGCCGGACGGACCGCCACCGAACTGGCCTCCGAGGCGTCCGCGCTGCTGCCCGGCGAGGCCGACGGGCTGCGCGAGGGCGCCAGGATCTTCAACGACGTGGCCTACGGAGACCGCCCGGCGACCGCCGACTCCGCGCGGACCATGCGCGAACTGGACACGCGGCTCCGAGCCGCCCGCCCCGCCGAGGAGGCGCGAGGATGACGGCCACCGCCACCGCCGGGCCGCCCCGTGCGCCCCGGCCCCCCTCCGAGCAGGACACACCCCCCGGCGGGTCGGGCGCGCTCCGGGTGTGGCGCTCCGCCCGCACGCCCGCCGCCGTGGTCGCCGCGCTCGTGGTCGTGTCGGTACTGCTCTCCCTGGGCACCGAGCAGTTCCCCACCGGCTACCTGGAGCCCGGATCCGTCTCGCCGGACGGCACGCGCGCCCTGGTCGACATCCTGGACGAGGACCGCGACGTCGACGTCGTCCGCTCCTCGGGAGCCGCGGGCGAGGCCGTCGGAGGGTCCGGTGGCGACACCGTCCTCGTCGTGTTCCTCGACCACCGGCTGCTGCCCTCCGAGCTGGAGGACCTGGCCGCCCTGGACACGGACACCGTCCTGGTCCAGCCCTCCGTGGCCTCCCTGGCGGCGTTCGCCCCCGGAGTCGAGGTCACCGGGCGGGAGGTGCCCGACGGCTTCTTGGACAGCGCGTTCTCCCCCGACTGCGGGCTGCCCGCCGCCGAGGCCGCGGGGGACGCCACCGTCGGCGGTGAGCTCTACACCGCTCCGGCCGGCGCGGACGCGACCGGCTGCTACCCGGGCGGAAGCGGCGACGCCCTCCTCCAGGTGGACGTGGGCGGGCCGACCACCACCGTGCTCGGCACGGGCGAGCCGCTGACCAACACCGCGCTCGGCGCCGAGGGCAACGCCGCCCTGGCGATGAACCTCATGGCCGCCGAGCACGTGGTGTGGCTGCGTCCGGACCCGCCCCAGCAGGAGGGCGGCGCCGACCTGTGGGAGCTGATCCCGCTGGGCCTGCGCTGGTCCCTGGTCCCCCTGGCCGCCACCCTGCTGCTGCTCGCCCTGTGGCAGGGCCGCAGGATGGGCGCCCTGGTCCCCGAGGCGCTCCCCGTCGTGGTGCGCGCCTCGGAGACCACCGAGGGGCGCGCCGGGCTGTACCAGGCGCGCAAGGCCCGGGACCGGGCCGCGTACGCCCTGCGGTCGGGTTTCCTGGAGCGGACGGTGCCCAAGCTCGGCCTGAGCACGGAGACGGCGCCGGGGGCGGTCGTGGAGACCGTCGCGGCACGGACCGGCGACGACCCCGGGCACCTGCGGGTCCTGCTCTATCCGGACGGGCACGACCCGTACGCGGAGGACGACGACGCGCTGGTCCGGCTCGCCGACGAACTCGACGAGCGCACCCGGAGGCTCCGGTGACCCCCGCGGCGCCGGGCCCCGCCCCCAGACAGTGATCGACCAGGTATGAGAGAGGTAGACGGCACGTGAGCGCCTTCACACCCGAGGCATCGCCATCCGCCGACGAGGCACGTGCGGCGCTGGTCGCCCTGCGCCGCGAAGTGGCCAAGGCGGTCGTGGGCCAGGACGAGACGGTGACCGGCCTGGTCGTGGCACTGCTGTGCCGCGGCCACGTGCTGATGGAGGGCGTGCCCGGTGTCGCCAAGACACTGCTGGTGCGCACCCTCTCGGCAGCCCTGTCCCTCGACAACAAGCGGGTGCAGTTCACCCCGGACCTGATGCCGGGCGACGTGACGGGGTCACTGGTCTACGACCAGCACACGGCGAAGTTCGAGTTCATGAAGGGGCCGGTCTTCACCAACCTGCTGCTGGCGGACGAGATCAACCGGACCCCGCCCAAGACCCAGGCGTCGCTGCTGGAGGCCATGGAGGAGCGGCAGGTCACGGTGGAGGGCAACCCGGTCGCGCTGCCCGACCCGTTCATGGTGGCCGCCACCCAGAACCCCGTGGAGTACGAGGGCACGTACCCGCTGCCCGAGGCGCAGCTGGACCGGTTCCTGCTCAAGGTGACCGTCCCCCTGCCCGAGAGGGCGACCGAGGTGGAGATGCTGGGCCGCCACGCGGCCGGTTTCGACCCGAGCGACCTGGCCGCCGCCGGGGTGACCGCGGTGGCGGGCGCCGCCGAGCTGCGGGCTGCGCGGGAGGCCGTGGAACGGGTGCGGATCGCGCCCGAGGTGCTCGGCTACATCGTCGACCTGTGCAGGGCCACCCGGCACTCCCCGTCGCTGCAGCTGGGCGCGTCCCCGCGCGGCGCCACGGCGCTGCTGCGCACCAGCCGCGCGTGGGCGTGGCTGTCGGGCCGCGACTACGTCATCCCCGACGACGTCAAGGCCCTCGCCAAGGGGACCCTGCGGCACCGGATCGCGCTGCGCCCGGAGGCCGAGCTGGAGGGCGCCACCACCGACGGAATCCTGGACGGTGTGCTCGCCTCCGTCCCGGTGCCGCGCTGATGGTGGTCACCGGCAGGGCGGTCCTGCTGGCGTTCCTGGCGACGGTCGCGGTGGCGGTCTCCGGGCTGGTCGGCGCCTGGGCCACCGTCGGGGCCCTCACGCTTTTGGTGTCGCTGCTCGTCGCGGACGTGTGCCTGGCGGCGAGCCCGGGGTCGCTGCGGCTGTCCCGGGAGGGCGACTCCTCGCTGCGCCTCGGCGAGTCCGCGGTGGTGCACGTGACCCTCGCCAACCCCACACGGCGGGGTCTGCGTGGTTCGGTGCGCGACGCGTGGCCTCCGAGCGCGCACGCCGCGCCGCGCAGGCAGCCGGTGCGCGTGGACGCGGGCGAGAGGCGCCGGGTGACGACCACCCTGACCCCGACCCGTCGCGGCGACGCCCGCGCCGCGGGCGTGACCGTGCGCAGCATCGGCCCGCTGGGGCTGGCGGGCAGGCAGCGGACGCTGCCCGCGCCGTGGACCGTGCGGACGCTGCCCCCGTTCCACAGCCGCCGCCACCTGCCCGGCAAGCTCTCGCGGCTGCGCGAGCTGGAGGGCCAGCACACGGCGATGGTGCGAGGACAGGGCAGCGAGTTCGACTCGCTGCGCGACTACGTGCCCGGCGACGACGTGCGGTCGATCGACTGGCGGGCCACCGCCCGCAACGACGGCGTGGTGGTGCGGACGTGGCGCCCCGAACGGGACCGGCGCGTCCTCATCGTGCTGGACACCGGGCGCACGTCGGCGGGGCGGGTCGGCGACACGCCGCGGCTGGACCACGCGATGGACGCCGCGCTGCTGCTGGCGGCGCTGGCGGGCCGCGCGGGCGACCGGGTGGACTTCATGGCCTACGACCGGCGCACGCGGGCCCAGGTGCGCTCGTCCGGCAGGGGCAGCCAGGTGAACCGGATCGTGGAGGCCATGGCGCCGCTGGAGGCGGAGCTGGTGGAGTCCGACCCGGCCGGGCTGGTGGGAACCGTCCTGGGCACCCAGGGGCGGGCCCGGCGGCTGGTGGTGCTGCTGACCGACCTGAACGCGGCGGCGCTGGAGGAGGGGCTGCTGCCGAAGCTGCCCCTGCTGACGTCGCGCCACCTGCTGCTGGTCGCGGCCGTGCGGGATCCGGCGGTCGACGACATGGCGGCGGAGCGGGGCGGCGCGGACGCGCTGTACCGGGCCGCGGCGGCCGAGCGGACGCTGAGCGAGCGGCGCCGGGTGACCGCCGAGCTCCGGCGGATGGGCGTGGAGGTCGTCGACGCCGACCCCGAGCACATCGCGCCCGCGCTCGCGGACGCCTACATCAACCTCAAGGCCCAGGGACGGCTGTAGGCCATCGTCGGGCGGGGCGGCCCGGCCACGCGCCCCCGTGCCCGCCCGGGCCGCGGTTCCCTTCACGGAACGGCCCCGGGCGGGCACCATGGTCGCATGCCCCCTTCCCCCGGTGCCGGTGACGGCACGTGCGACGACCGCTTCGGCAACTCCTTCCAGGGGGCCGTGTACGGCCGACTGGTGCAGGCCCGCGACATCCACGGCGGTCTCACGGTCAACGCGCCGCAGGCGCCGCCTCCGCCGCTGGCGAACGTGTCCCTGGACGCGCCCAGGCCCGCTACCGCCGTGCGCGGGCGCGAGGAGCTGCTACGGGTCCTGGGTCGGGAGATGAGGGCCGGGGCCCCGGTGCCGCACGTCCTGACCGGGCCCGGCGGGTTCGGCAAGACGACGGTGGCTGCGGCACTGGCCGAGCGTGCGCGGGCGGAGGGGTGGACGGTGTTCTGGGTACGCCCGGACAGCGTCGTGGCGAGCATGCTGGAGGCCGCCGTCGAGCTCGGCGGGCCCAGGGCGGAGGCGGAGCGGATGAGGTCGGCACCGCGCCAGGCCGCCCGCTGGGTGTGGCGGTACCTGGACGCGGCGCCGAAGCCGTGGCTGCTGGTGGTCGACAACGCCGACCGGCCGGAGGAACTGGATCCGGAGAACCGGCCCGGCGACCAGCTGGGGTGGATGCGGGCGAGCCCGGGCGGGTTCGTACTGGTGACCAGCCGGGTGGACGACCCCGCGCTGTGGGCTCCGGCCCAGGTGCACCGGGTCGGCGAGCTGACCGCCGACGCGGCGGCGGCCGCGCTCACCGACCACGCGGGGCTCGCGGGGTTGGCGGGGGCGGAGGAGCTGGCGGAGCGGCTGGGCGGGGTGCCCCTGGCACTGTCCCTGGCCGGACGCATCCTCGCCACGCACAGGGTGCTGTTCCCCGACGCGCACGCCCTGTCGGGCGAACTCCGCGAGAATCTCGGTGCGCTGGACGAGCTGGCCGCGCCCTTCGTCACCGGGGCGGGCGCCGACCGCAGGCTCCTGTCCGGGGTGTGGGAGCTGTCCCTGTGCCTGGTCGCGGAGAGGGAGCCGAAGGCCGCTCCGCTGTTGAGGCTCCTGGCGGTCATGGGCTCCGGTGCGATGCCCGTCCCCCTGCGCAGACTGCCCCTGTCCGTACTCGACGGAGGCCCCCTCGGATCCCTGGACGGGGCCTCGTTCGCCCGTGCGGTCAACGCTCTGGTCGTCCACGGCCTGGTCTCCGTCGGGCAGCGGGCGGGGGAGACGGTCCTGCGTCTGCACCCGCTGGTGGCGGAGACCGTCCAGGCGGGTCTCACCGGCGCCGACCTCCCCCTGCTGGCACACGCCGAACGGCTGGTCGACTGGAACAGCGACAGGGATCTCGAATTCGAACTCGGTGCCCTCCTCTCCAGCATCGGCCTGCGAGCGCGCCTGTTCCCCCGGGAAGAGGACCCCGTCGCGGCACGCGTCCAGGCCCTGGAGGCGACCACGGCCGCTCTCCGCCGGGAGGGGGTCCTGGCCACCCTGTCGGCCGCCGGGAAGCTCCTCCGCCTCGGCAGACCGCACGTGGTGGCGCGGGCCCTCTCGGCCCACCCGGAGTTCGCGGAGAGGCATTTCGGCCGGTCCGACCCCGCCGTGCTCTCCGCCAGGCACTACCTCGCCGAGGCCCAGCTGATGAGGGGGCTGGAAGAGGAGGCGGAGCAAGCCTTCCGTGCGCTGTGCCGGGACCGGGAGGACGCGTTGGGAACCGAGCACCCGGACACTCTGGAGACCCGCTACCAGTTGGGCCTGATCGCCCTCAGGCAGGAACGGTGGGACGAGGCGGAGGAAGCCCTGGCGGTGGTGAGGGATGCGCGTTCACGGGCCGCCGGGGAGGAGGACCCGCTGTTCCTGTTCGCGGTACAGAACCTCGCCTACGTGACCATGCGCCGCGGGGACCCCGCCACGGCCCGTGCCGGGTTCCGTCGCGTCCACCGCGTCCGTGAGCGTCTGCTGGGCAAGGGGCACCACCTCACCACGGACGCCGCCTACTACACGGCTAGGGCCGCCCAGGAGCAGGGGGAGTTCGCGGAGGCGCTCGGGATCTTCACCGTTGTCCTGCGGAGGTGGGAGGCGCAGCTGGGAGAGGACCACCCCCAGGTGGCGATGGTCAGGCAGCGCATCGCGGAGGTGGCAGGGGACGGTTCGGGGACGGCGCTGCCCTGAGCCCGCCCTCCCGGGCACCGGAGACGGAGCGCACCAGGACCGCCCACTCCGGAACCGCGAGTCCGAGCACCCGGCCCTCCGGATGCGCGGAGTCCCGCACGCGAACGGCGCGAGCGCCGACGGCCACTTCCACACAGCAGGTCTCGGCGGCGCTGTGGGAGCTCTTGAACCAGCGGGGGGCGTTGGTGTCCATGACAGCGATGCTGCCACGGAACGCCTTGCGGGGCAGGGCTCTCAGGCCACCGGAACGGCCTGCGGGGCGTTCTTGATGTCGCCGGTCTCCCCCGCCAGGTACGCCCTGCGGCCCACCGTGAACACGTAGAGCACGAACAGCGCCTCGGCGACCACGCCGATACCGATCCTCTGCCAGGTCACGTGCACCCAGCCTGTGACGAATCCCTCGATCAGCCCGGAGACGAACAGCACGGCCACCAGGCCGAGCACCACCGCGATGGCGGCCCTGGCCTCCTCGCCCAGGGCTCGCATGCGGGTGCGGTCCCCCGGGGAGATGATCGTCCAGCCGAGCTTGAGCCCGACACCCCCGGCCACGAACACGGCCGTCATCTCCAGCAGGCCGTGCGGGAGGATCAGCCCGAAGAACACGTCGCCGCGCCCGTGGGCGATCATCATCCCGGCGGCCATCCCGATGTTGACACCGTTCATGGCCAGCACCGCGAGTGTGGGCACGCCGAACGCCACACCGAAGATGATCGCCTGGGCGGCCACCCACGCGTTGTTCGTCCAGACCTGGGCGGCGAACGAACCCGCCGGGTTCTCGACGTAGTAGTTGGCGAAGTCGTGCTCGACGTACTGGGCCATCGCCTCGGGGGTTCCCAGGGCGTGGAGCACGTCGGGGTCGTTGACGATCCACGCGGCGGTGACCGCCGCGATCGCGACCGTGCCCGCCGTCGTACCGATCCACCACCACCGCAGCCGGTACAGCACCGCGGGGAAGACCCGTGTGAAGAACGCTCCGACGTCGCGCCACGCGGACGCGTGGGCACCGGTCACCGCCGACCGGGCACGCGCCACCAGGGCCGACAGCCTGCCGACGAGGGCGGGGTCCTGGCCCGACGAGCGCACGACGGACAGGTGGGTGGACACCCTCTGGTAGAGCTCGACGAGTTCGTCGATCTCCTCACCGTCCAGCGAACGGCGCCTGCGCGCCAGATCGTCCAGCCGGTCCCACTCCCGGGCGTGCACCGCGGCGAACACGTCGATATCCACGCATGGGACCCTATCGGTTCGGGTCCGGGGAACGCCTCCGAGGCGAACTCCCGTCCCATGTGGCGGGTACTGTCATGGGGACGGTTTCAGACAGCCCTGAGGGAGCGTGTGCTGGTGTCCTATCCCGGCAACGGTGACACCCGCGGCGACGTGTACGGAGTGACACCACTGGTCACCGGTGACGCGGTGGTGCTCGACCTGCGTCCGGCGGGCTTCGCCACGAGGGCCGCGGCCCTGGCCATCGACGTCATCGCCCAGGTCATCGGGCTGATCGCGCTCGGCATCCTGACCTCGTGGATCAGCACCGGCATCGACCCCGCGGCGACCGCCGCGGTCTCCCTGGCCGGCCTGGTCCTGGTCCTGGTCGGCTACCCGACGATCTTCGAGACGGTCTCGCGCGGCCGTTCCCTCGGCAAGATGGCTCTCGGCCTGCGGGTGGTCGGCACCGACGGCTCGCCGGAGCGGTTCCGGCAGGCGCTGGCGCGCGGGCTGGCGTCGTTCGTGGAGATCTGGATGACGACCGGCGTGGTCGCCCTGATCACGTCGATGGTCAACCGGGACGGCCGCCGGGTGGGCGACTTCGTCGCCGGGACCATGGTGGTGGAGGAGCGCGGTGGCAGCCGCCGCGACGAGGTCGTCCCCATGCCGCAGCACCTGGCCGGGTGGGCCGCGGGCGTCGAGCTGTCCCGGCTGTCCGCGGAGACGGCGGCCTCCGCCCGCCAGTACGTGCTCCGGTACGGGGAGCTGGCCGAGCACACCCGCCACGAGATGGGCATCCGGCTGGCCGACGAGGTCGCCGCGCAGATCAGCCCGCCGCCACCGCCCGGCACCACCCCTCCGTACTTCCTGGCCGCCGTGCTCGCGGAGAGGCGCCGGCGCCACGAGGCCGCCGTGCAGCCGTCCCGGGGCGTCGGCCAGCAGCAGTCCCCACAGGGATATCCGCAGTACCCGAACGGGTACGCGCAGCAGTACGACCGGTCCCAGCAGGCCCAGAGGGGCTACCCGCACCAGCAGACGGGGTATCCGCGGCAGCACGGCGGGCACCCGCAGGCCGGCCCGTACCCCCACCAGTGACGGGGCGGGCAGAAGCGCCGGACGCCCGCCTGGCCCGCGGGCCGTGGGATCAGGGGCGCCAGGACCGCAGGTAGGCCTCCTGCCCGGGGGTCAGCGCGTCGATCCGCACCCCCAGTGAGGCCAGTTCCAGGCGGGCCACCTCCGTGTCGATGCCCTCCGGCACCTCCAGCACTCCCGGCCCCATACCGGCGTGCTCCGAGGCCAGCCACTCCGCGGTCAGCGCCTGCACCGCGAACGACATGTCCATGACCGCCGCGGGGTGGCCCTCGGCTGCTCCCAGGTTGACCAGTCGTCCCTCGGACAGCAGCAGCACGCGGCGCCCGTCCTCGAACACGTACTCGTCGGCCTGGTCGCGGACGCCCCGGTCGACCCCGACGGCCAGCCGCTCCAGGGCGGACAGGTCGATCTCCAGGTCGAAGTGGCCGGAGTTGGCCAGGATCGCGCCGTCCTTCATCCTCTTGAGGTGCTCTGCCCGGACCACGTCGCGGTTGCCGGTGACGGTGACGAACACGTCCCCGACCGGGGCCGCGTCGTCCATCGTCGAGACGGTGTAGCCCTGCATGACCGCGTCCAGGGCCTTGACCGGATCGACCTCGGTGACGACCACCCGGGCGCCCATCCCCCGGGCCCGTTCCGCGAGCCCCCGGCCGCAGTAGCCGAACCCGGCGACCACGACGGTGCGTCCGGCGAGGAGCGCGTTGGTCGCCCGCAGGATGCCGTCGATGGTGGACTGTCCGGTGCCGTAACGGTTGTCGAACATGCGCTTGGTGGCGGTGTCGTTGACCGCGACCATCGGCAGCCGCAGCTCGCCCTCGGCGCTCATCCTGCGCAGTCTGATGACACCGGTGGTCGTCTGCTCGCACCCGCCGAGGACCCCGTCCAGCAGGTCGGGGCGGGCCACGTGCACCGTGTTGACCAGGTCGCAGCCGTCGTCGAGGAGCAGGTGCGGGCGCGTCTCCAGGACCGTGACCAGGTTCCGGTCGTAGGCCACCGGGTCCATTCCGGCCCACGCGTGGACCGAGACCCCGTACTCGGCGACCAGGGCGGCGGCGGTGTCGTCCTGGGTGGACAGCGGGTTGGAGGCCGCCAGTGCCACCTCGGCGCCGCCCGCGCGCAGGGCGCGCAGCAGGTTCGCGGTCTCGGCCGTCACGTGCAGGCACGCGGCCACGCGCAGCCCCTCCAGGGGGCGCTCGGCGGCGAAGCGCTCGCGCACGCTGCGCAGCACCGGCATCGAGCGCTCGGCCCAGGCCACGCGGCGGGCCCCGGCTCTGGCCAGGCCGAGGTCGGCCACCTCGTGCGGTGTGTGGGTCATGTGCTCACCAGGATCCCTTCTCCGGTCCGGTCTCCCGTCCGCGACCAGGGCCGGAACACGGCGCGGGCGCCGCCGGGGTCTCCCGGCGGCGCCCGTCGGCTCGCGGTCTAGTAGCGGTAGTGGTCGGGCTTGTACGGGCCCGCCACGTCCACCCCGATGTAGGCGGACTGCTCCTTGGTGAGGGTCGTCAGCTTGACGCCGAGCGCGTCCAGGTGCAGACGGGCGACCTTCTCGTCGAGGATCTTGGGCAGCGTGTACACGCCGATCGGGTACTCGTCGGGCTTGGTGAACAGCTCGATCTGCGCGATGACCTGGTTCGTGAAGCTGTTGGACATCACGAAGCTGGGGTGCCCGGTGGCGTTGCCCAGGTTGAGCAGGCGGCCCTCGGACAGCACCAGGACGGACTTGCCTTCGGGGAGGGTCCACTCGTGGACCTGCGGCTTGATCTCCTTCTTGACGATGCCGGGGACCTTCGCCAGACCGGCCATGTCGATCTCGTTGTCGAAGTGGCCGACGTTGCCGATGATCGCCTGGTGCTTCATGCGGGTGATCTGGTCGGCCATGATGACGTTGAAGTTGCCGGTGGTGGTGATGAAGATGTCACCGGTCTCCAGCACGTCCTCCAGGGTGGTGACCTGGAATCCGTCCATGGCGGCCTGGAGGGCGTTGATCGGGTCGATCTCGGTGATGATGACCCGGCCGCCCTGGCCGCGCAGCGCCTCGGCCGCACCCTTGCCGACGTCGCCGTAACCGCACACCACGGCGACCTTGCCGCCGATGAGCACGTCGGTGGCGCGCATGATGCCGTCGGGCAGCGAGTGGCGGATGCCGTACTTGTTGTCGAACTTGCTCTTGGTGACGGAGTCGTTGACGTTGATCGCCGGGAACGACAGCACGCCGTCACGCTGCATCTCGTACAGGCGGAGCACACCGGTGGTGGTCTCCTCGGTGACGCCCTTGATGCCCCGGGCGATCCCGGTCCACTTGGCGGAGTCCTTGGCCAGGCTCTTCTGGAGGAGGGTCAGGACGACCTCGAACTCCTCGGTGTCCGCCGTGGAGGGGTCGGGGACGGCCCCGGCCTTCTCGTACTCGGCCCCCTTGTGGACGAGCATGGTGGCGTCACCGCCGTCGTCCAGGATCATGTTGGGGCCGTCGGCGCCGGGCCAGGTCAGGGCCTGCTCCGTGCACCACCAGTACTCCTCCAGGGTCTCGCCCTTCCAGGCGAAGACCGGAACGCCCTGCGGGTCCTCGGGGGTGCCGTGGGGGCCGACGACGATCGCGGCGGCGGCGTGGTCCTGGGTGGAGAAGATGTTGCAGCTGACCCAGCGGACCTCGGCGCCCAGGGCGACCAGGGTCTCGATGAGGACCGCGGTCTGGACGGTCATGTGCAGCGAGCCCATGATGCGGGCCCCGCTCAGCGGCTTGCTCTCCCCGTACTCGGCGCGGGTGGCCATGAGACCGGGCATCTCGTGCTCGGCGAGGCGGATCTCGTCGCGGCCGAAGGAAGCCAGGGAAAGATCGGCGACCTTGAAGTCGAAAGCCATGCGTTCCTCACTCGTGGTGGTCGTTGCGTCCACGATTCTAGGCCCGCAGGCCCGACACCAGCACGAAGCTGACAAAGTCCTGTCAGATTCAGGGTGCCCGGGGTCGGAGTTCGGTTAGGGTCGCGTCCATGGCCGCCCTCGACGACGCCCCGTCCCCACCCGACCGGACCGCCTGGCCGGCTGGCCCCGTCCCGATCTCCGCCGCCGCGGAGCGCGTGGGCACCACGGCCCGGATGCTCCGCTACCGGGAGGGGTTGGGCCTGCTGCCCCGCACCCAGGAGCAGCCCACGGGGCGGGGGCACCGGCACCGCCGGTTCACCGAGGAGGACCTGGGCACGATCGGGGTCGGCCTGGAGCTGGAACGCGAGTTCGACATCCCGCCCGCCGCCCTGGCGTTCGCCCTGCGCGTACTCGCCGAACCCGACGTCCTGGCGCGGGTGCGCGCGCACGGGGAGCGGCTGGGCAGGCTCGCGGCGGCTCCCACGCGCGCCCTCGACTTCGAGAAGCAGAAGGCCATGCGGCTGCTCCACGACCGCCGGACCTGATCCGACGCACGTGGGTCACAGGGGGTTCACACGCCTGTGCGTCCGGTCATGGCCACAGGTGGACCCGTCCCGCATGTTTTGGCAAACTACCGACGGGCTACGGAAGGGGCGTGGATACCCTTTGCAGCGGCGCGGCCCCGGACCGGCTCCCGGACCTCGTGCGCGAAGACCTGATGGACGTCGACCGGCTGCGGGTGATCTGGGCCCAGCACCGCCAGGGCCAGCCCCGGGACGCGCGCGGAGCCGCACGGCGGGAGCTCACCCGGAACCGCGTCCGCGAGCTGGGCGGCGGCCCGGCCCTGGAGGAGCTCGTGGCGTCCACCGCGGAGGACGGCATGTCGGGGCGCGCGGTCACCGCCGCCTACGTCGCCGAACTCGCCGAGCGGGCCCTGGCCCTCCCCGCTGACGACCCCACGCGCTCCCCGGACCGCCCCTTGGACTCCGAGCACGCGCTGCGGCTGGCCCGGGCCGCGTCGGCCCCCGTGCACCCCGTGGTGCGCGCGGCGTACACCTTCGCCGAGTGCTCCGCCGTGCTGGACGAACTCGACGCGACCGCGGCGGAGCAGGAGTCGCTGCGGACGGAGGCGGGCGACCGCCCCTGGGTCCTGCCCTGGGTTCTGGCCTCACTGGTACTGAGAAGGGCCGACTTCCCTCCGCTGCTGCCGGACGGGCTCGCGGTGCCCCCGTGTGGCGGACGGGACCCCGAGGAGCGCCTCGCCGCGCTGGTGCGCCACTTCGCGAAGCTGGTCACCCGGACCCTGCGCGAGGAGCTGAGCTGGTCGTCCGAGAGCGCTCCCCCGACCCGTTCGCCGGAGTCACCGCTGGCCGCCGTGACCCGCCGCCGCGTCCTGGACTACGTGCGCTCGCGCCGGGAGCCGGTCGCCCTGATCCTGCGGGCCCTGGACCCCGGCGCCCGCGCGCTCGTGCACTCGGGCGGCTCCGAGGACCCCTTCCCGGAGAGCCAGGCGGCGGCGACGGCGGCGCGGACCGTCCTCACGCCCGACGCGACCCACTGGTGGACGGCCCTGGAGCTGGTGGTGGGCGAGGCGTCCCTGTCGCTGTGCGTGGTCGTGCAGGAGATCGGGCGGCCCCGGACCGGGGTCCTGGCGGTGAGCACCGACGCGCGCCTGACCACCCCTGACGGGGTACGGGACGCTCTGGGCATGTCGGGTACCGACAGCGTCACCGTGATGCCGACCGACTGCGTGGACGACCGCTGGCCCCAGGTGCGCGACCTCGTGGACGAGGCCGTGTCCCGCGCCATGAACGAGCTCACGAGGGTGTGACGCGGGCGGCCGTCCGGGCGATCTCCCGCAGGACGGGGTGCGATGTTCGGCCCGGTGGTGCTTCACGAGCGCAGAGGCGCGGCGGGAGGGAGCCTGGCGGACGCGGAGCCCGGGAGGGGGCAGGAGCGCGGCCTAGCCCCCGCTGAGCGCGATCAGGAGCAGGACCAGCAGCAGGATCACGATGGTGATGAGGACCGCCGGGATGACCCAGCTCTGCTGGAGCACCGAGTTCTGCTCGACCGGGCGCGGCATGGGCTGCGGCCCACCGGGGCGGGCGTAGGTCTGGTTGGGGTTCATGCCCGTGGGCATCGGGTTGCCCCTGCCGTGCACGCCGGGGGGCATGGCGTGCTGCTGGTGCGGGTACCCCGGACGCGGGTTGGACGTCCCCGGGTGGCCGTGGAGGCCGCTCTGGGGGTTGGAGGTACCGGGATGGCCCGGTACGCCGGGGCGCGGATTGGAGGCGCCCGGATGGCCGAAACCGTGACGGGGGTCCGGGTAGACCGGTAGGCCGGGACGCGGGGCGGAGGCGCCGGGCGGGTAGCCGACGGCTCCGGCCTGCGGGCCGCTCTGCGGCTGGGGCCGGAACGGTGCCTGGCCGCCGGTGGCCACTCCCGCCTGTGCGATCTGCTCGCCCTGCCTGACGGCGTCGTCGGTGGAGGGAGCGGACGTGTCCGGTCCGTCGTGGCCGAGAAGGCGCATCAGCAGCGTCTGGGCGTTGGGCCGGTTGGCGGGGTTCTTGTCCAGGCACGACTCGACGACGGGGCGCAGCGCCTCGTCCACGCCCTCCACGTCCGGCGGCGCGCTGACCACGCGGTGCACCACGGCGGGAACGGTGTCCGATCCGAACGGCGCGCGTCCGGTGGAGGCGAACGCGATCACGCAGCCCCACGCGAAGATGTCGCACTTGTCGGTGATGCCGCTGCCCTCGATCTGTTCGGGGGCCATGTAGGAGGGCGTGCCGACGATCGAGTTGGTCATGGTGGCGGTGCCGTCGTCGACCCGGGCGATGCCGAAGTCGATCACGCGCGGCCCGTCCGGGCCCAGGAGCACGTTGCCGGGCTTGAAGTCGCGGTGGACGATGCCCGCCCTGTGGATCGCGACCAGGGCGGTGGCGGTGGAGACCGCGAGCCGCTGGAGCGTGGATCCGCGCAGGACCGCGCCCTTGGCCACGGCCTCCTGGAGGTCCTTGCCCGGTACGAACTCGCTGACCACGTACGGGGGGTCGCTGTCGAGCTGGGCGTCGATGATCGCGGCCGTACAGAACGAGGCGACCTTCTGGGCGGCGCGGACCTCCTTCTCGAACCGCTTGCGCAGGTCCGAGTCCTGCGACCACTGGTCGTTGAGGACCTTGACCGCGACCTCGCCGCCGTCCGGGCCCTCCGCGAGGTAGACGACGCCCTGGCCCCCCTTGCCCAGCCTTCCGGTCACGCTGTACTCACCGAACGAGGAGGGGTCGCTCGGAAGCAGCGAATCGGAACCGGGCATCGGGGTCCTCCAGGGAGGTCGTCTTGAGCGGGGCGCGCAGGAACAGGGTACGGGTTGCGGGGGTTGCGGGGTCCGTCCCGTCATGCCCCGGAGAAGGGCCTCATCCCCTGTTCCACACGGTATGACTGCCGGAACAGCCGTGTCGTTCCATCCGACCTCAACCGATTTTTCGCGCCTCGTCGACGAGCAGGACCGGGATGCCGTCCCGGATGGGGTAGGCGAGACCGCTCTCGTCGCAGACCAGCTCGTCCGTCTCGGGGTCGTGGCGCAGCGGGGCCTGGCTCTGGGGGCAGGCCAGGATCTCCAGCAGCCAGCCGTCGATCTTCGTGCTCATGGTTCTCGTTCCTCGTGTGTGTGCGGGGGCGGGGAGACCGCTGCGCCGACGGCGGGGCGGTCGCCCCCTCCCCCACCATGATGCCTGCTCAGGCGCGGATGATGGCCAGGACCTCGTCGCGGAGCCCGGCCATCGACGCTTCGTCGGCGGCCTCGACGTTGAGCCGCAGCAGCGGTTCGGTGTTGGAGGCGCGCAGGTTGAACCACGACCCGTCGGGGAGGGACACGGTCAGGCCGTCGAGTTCGTCGACGGTGACGCCGTCCCGGTCGGCGAAGCCGGCGCGGACCGCCGCCGTGCGCCCGGGGGCGTCGGCGACCTTCGAGTTGATCTCGCCGGATCCGGCGTAGCGGGAGTACTCCGCGGTGATCCTGGAGAGCGGACGGTCGTCCGTGCCCAGGACCCGCAGGACGTGCATCGCCGCGAGCATACCGGTGTCCGCCCGCCAGAAGTCGCGGAAGTAGTAGTGGGCGGAGTGCTCCCCGCCGAAGACGGCGTCGGTCTCGGCCATGGTGGCCTTGATGAAGGAGTGCCCGACACGGGTGCGGACGGGGACGCCACCGCGCTCGCGCACGATCTCGGGGACCGCCTGCGACGTGATGAGGTTGTGGATGATCGTGGAGCCGGGTACGCGCTTGAGCTCCTCGCTCGCGACCAGCGCGGTGACGGCGGAGGGCGGCACCGCGTCGCCGTTCTCGTCGACGACGAAGCAGCGGTCGGCGTCGCCGTCGAAGGCCAGGCCGATGTCGGCGCCGGTCTCACGCACCTTCGCCTGCAGGTCGACCAGGTTGTCCGGGTCGAGGGGGTTGGCGGGGTGGTTGGGGAAGGTGCCGTCCAGCTCGAAGAAGAGGGGGACGACATCCAGCGGCAGACCCTGTTCGAGGACGGCCGGGACGGTGTGACCGCCCATACCGTTGCCCGCGTCGACGACGACCTTGAGCGGCCGGATGTCCGACAGGTCCACGAGCCCGCGCAGGTAGTCGGCGTAGCCGGACAGGAGGTCCTGTTCGGTGACGGTCCCCGCGGGGCCGTCGTGGGCGGAGCCGCCCCCGGACGGGGCACCCGGCCCGGCCAGATCCTGTTCGGCCAGGCGCCGGATGTCGTCCAGACCGGTGTCGCCGCTGATGGGCGTCGCCCCGGCCCGGCACATCTTGATGCCGTTGTACTCGGCGGGGTTGTGGCTGGCCGTGAACATGGCGCCGGGCAGGCCGAGGTGGCCCGAGCCGTAGTAGAGCAGGTCGGTGGAGCCGAGTCCGGCGAAGACCACGTCGAGGCCCTGCGCGGTGACCCCCTCACTGAAGGCCCTGGCCAACTCGGGCGAGGAGGGGCGCATGTCGTGCGCCACCACGACGGCCTCACCGCCGACGACGCGTGCGAAGGCCGCGCCGATCGCCCGCGCGATGTCCGCGTTGAAAGTGTCCGGGATCACACCGCGCACGTCGTATGCCTTGAAGATGCTTCCGAGGTCAGCCACGTCTTCTCCGGACGGTCGGTCCTGCTCCACGTTCGGTCCCGCGCGGGTCTGGCCGCGCGCGGTACAAAGCTAGCAAGCGAGCGCACGGCGGCCCCACCGGACACCGCGGGCGCCGCCGTGTCCGGGCGCGGTGACCGGAACGGTGCGCGGCCCCGCCCCTTCGCCGTGATCCCGTACCCGTCACGGGTCCGGGCGTCGTACGGGACCATCGGGGGCAGGCCCCCTCACGTCACACCGGCAACGCCTCCGGCCGGCCCGCTAACGGGGCTCGGGCGGGCCCGGGTACGGCCGGCCTCCGGGGCGGCCCGGTCCGTGCTGGTCGCCCCCCCGGCCGGGGTCGGACCTGACCACCCGCAGGTGTCCTCTGCGCAGCGTCTCCGCGCCCTCACCGGAGTCGTCGGGCGAGGCGCTGCGGGCAGGGGGACGGGCCGCCTCACGTACGGCGTCGGCGAGGGCCTCCAGGTCGTCACTGCCGGGGCCGCCTCCCGCCGTCTCGACGGGGAGTCGGACGACCTCCCACCCGCGCGGCGCCGTCAGGCGGTCGGCGTGCATGGCGCAGAGGTCGTAGCAGTGCGGTTCCACGTAGGCGGCGAGAGGACCGAGGACGGCCGTCGAGTCGGCGTAGACGTACGTGAGCGTGAAGACGGCAGGCTGTCGGCAGGCGGTACGGGAGCAGCGGCGAACAGGGCTCACAGCGCCTGACTGTATGCCTTTACTGAGGGACACGCCAGCATCGTTCCATGACCTGGTCCGTTCGCGCCCCCTCCGGGGCCTCCGCGCGCCGCGTCCGGCGGTCGGCCCGGGGACGGCCGGGTCCGGGATTTCGCGCGGGGCGACCACCTTCACTACCGAGGGGACTACGCGCGGGGCGCCTGATGGCTTAGTCTCGAAGTGTGCGACGAGTGCGCCTTTCCAGTGGCCAACCAGACCGAATGCGGCGCCGGGACCGCCGCGGCCGAGGCATCCGCGGTCCTCTCGTGCCCTCTGACCTGCCGGTGTTCCGCAGCCGGGCACAGGCTTTCGACGATCTCGTCCTGGACGCCGTCGAACGCCTCGAACGTCTGTGGGCACGCGAGCTCGCCAATGTCGACTTCCTCGTGGAGGACGTCCCCCCGATCCCGTCCCACGGACCGCTCTCCGAGGCGATCCCCTTCTCCCGTCTGGAGACCGACCCCTCGGGCCGGGCCCGCATCGTGGTGTACCGGCGTCCGGTGGAGATCCGGACCAAGGATCCCGAGGAGATGGCACTCCTCGTCCACGAGACCGTGGTCGAGGAGGTCGCCAACCTCCTCGGCGTCGAACCGGAGTCGGTCGACCCCGAGAGCTGACGCGCAGCACCTCCACCCCGGTGCGGGGGCCGCGGCCGAGGCGGCGCGTTCCCCCGGGGCCTTCCCGCGTCCTAGGGCGTGTTCCGTGGATGCTTTCGGTTGATTCGGCGCTTGCGCCGATCGCCGCGAGCGGCCTCCAGGCAATCTCTCGCAAGACGAGTAGCGCAGGTCAGCCCGGGTCTGGCTGTCCAAGCGTGGTCGGCGCAGCGAGAGGCAGCCTGGCGGTTGCGAGCCCGGAATGATCCGCGGAACACGGCCTAGGGGACGACGCCCACCATGCTGTCGCGCACCACCGGGAGCGGGATCTCGACCGGGGCCGGACGCACCGGCAGCACACTCAGGCCGTCTCCGTCCCGCAGCACGCGTGCGACGTGCAGGGAGGTGCCGTCCACGAGTTCCAGGCGGACCGCGTAACCGTCCTCCGGGTCGGCTCCCGGCGGAACCTGCCAGGGGTCTTCGTCGGCACCGAACACGACGGTGGTACCGCCCTCGACCCCGACCCGCACGGCGTCCCCCTGTGTGCCGTCGGCGGCGACCGGGGTGGCCATCAGTGAGGCGTCCCCCTCGACGGCGCTCAGAATCAGCTCGGTGGACGTCCCCTCGGGGACGTCGGGCACGATCGCGGTGGCGTCCAACGGGGGGCCCAGCGGTGGCACCGCGGCCGTGTAGGCGGTCTCGACGACGTCGTCGCCGTCCATCGCCTCGGCGGCGACGCCCGCGACGACGGGCACGTCCGACTCCACGACGACCGCGGCGGCCTCGCCGCCCAGGATGCTCTCCAGGGTGACCCAGGAGGCCGCGGCCGGTGGCACGGTGACGACCAGGGGGTCCTCCGCCGTCCCGGAACCGGCGGCTCCGCTCTCCTCTGCCTCCTCCCCGCCGTCCTCCGGCGGTGTGGCGACCGCGTGGACGCGCACCTCGGCGGGCTCGTCGCCCGGGGCGGCCAGGACCAGGTGGCGGCGGCCGTCGGCGCCGACGACGCCCGGGACGACGTGGTGCTCGGCGGGCGCGGCCGTGGGAGGGACCCAGTCGGCGCCGCCGGAGGCGTGCTCGGCGAGGAGCGAAGCGGCGACCCGGCCGGTGCTGGTGCGTACCTGGACGCCGACGGCTCCGCTGCTCAGGACGAGTTCGGTCAGGTCCAGTTCGGTGGACTCCCCCGCGAGCAGGGAGATGCCCCGGCTCTCCGAGGAGTAGGAGGGGCCGCCCTCGGTGTAGACATCCACGCTGACCGTCGCCCGGGAGTCCTCGGGGTTGGCCAGGCGGACGGTGAGCGCCTCGACCGCCACGGCCTCGCCGCCGCCCGCGCCGGGCAGGGCGAACCACGTGCCGATGGACGGCTCGACGCAGCGCACCTCGGTGACGGAGCCGTCGGAGAGGGTGGTCTGGGCGGCGTCGAGGCCCGACGCCAGCGCGCCCTCGGCCCGCAGGGCCGCGGGCGCGTCGGCGTCGGAGGCATCGGCGGTCCACACGCGGCCGGGCTCGGTGAGCTCGTCGCCGACGCGTTCGCGGTCCGCTTCCCCCGGGCCGTCGCCGGTCTCCCGTGCGTCGGTCCCGTCCGCGTCCTCCGTGTCCTCCCCGTCCGCGCCGCTCGTGTCCTCGGCGTCCTCGGCGTCCTCGTCCTGCTGCGGGGCGGCCGGAACGAGCTCGGCCCACAGCCCGCCCTCGTCGTCGCGGCTCACCCTGGGGGAGAACGCGGCGACGGTGCTGTCGCCCTGCTCGTGCGGGGCGGGGCAGACCCGCACCGCGTGGTCGGGGCGTACGGATCCCGGCTCCGTGACGCCGAGTTCGGCGGTCACGGGCCGGGTGACGAAGGCCACCCCGAACAGCGCCGCCAAGGCCAGCGCGACCAGGCCGAACAGCGCGAACCGGTTCTCCACGATCAGTCTCACGGACTACTCCCCCCGCTCGGTCCCGGACGCCCCGGCGTCCCCGTCGTCCGTCCCCGGCCGTCCGCCCGCCCGGCGCCTGCCCGGTTCCCTCCTGCGTGTACCGCGTGTGCCGCGGGTCCCCCGGCGGTGCCCGCGCTCGGGGGTCACGGGTACGGAGCCCGTACCGGGCCCCTCGTCGGCGGGTTCCCGGCCGGCCTCGCCGGCGTCCTCCGGGGCGTCCTCGCGCGTGGGCGCACCGCCCGCGTCCTCGGCGCCGGCCCGGCTCCGGACCGCGCCCTGGGCGGGAGCTCCGCGCCGTGCGCGCGAACGCCGGCGCGAGGCCCCGCGCAGCCGCTCCGGCCGCCGCGGCCGAGGGGCGGGGGTCGTCTCGATCAGGCGCGTCTCCTCCTCCGTACGCACACCGGGCGCGGCCAGGACGGAGGCCGCCAGGAGCAGGAGCCCCTGCGTGGCCAGCCAGGCGACGTGCACGTAGTCGGTGTGCCACACGCGCAGCTCACCGCCGTCCACCGGCAGCACCCAGGCCTGGGTGCCGCCCTCCGTGGTCACGGGGGACAGCTCGACGCCGTCGAGGGTGGCGTGCCAGCCGGGGCCCGCGGTCTCGGCGAGGGCAAGGCGCCGCCCGGTGCCGCCCTCGGCCACCCCCGCGGTCCGCTCGTCCCCCGTACCGCTCACCTCCAGTGGCTCGGATTCGGAGCCGTCCTCGGAGACGACGCGCAGGGTGCCGGTGGGGACGTCCACCTCCCAGAGCGCGTAGTGCTGGGACAGCGACTGCCTACCGAGTCCGGGGGTCCCGTCCAGGGTGTCGACCATGGTGGCGTCGGCGGGGCCGCTCATCTCCGGGCGCGGGTAGAGCACGTACTGGATGCCGTAGTCGGCGAGGACGTGGATCTGGTCACCGCCCTGCCCCGCGGCGAGCCCGGCGACGGCGCGGTCCATGGCCGCACGCGCCTCGGGGGCCGGGACGACGCGCTCCTCACCGAGGCGGGGTTCGCGTCCGCGCACCACGACGTAGTCCACACCGCCCTCCCCGCCGGGCGTGACCACCAGGGTGCGCGGCTCGGTGCCGTCGCCGCTGACACTGGCCAGAGCTCCGGGGACGACGGGGGTCGCGTGGGCGGTGAGCGGTCCCTCGACACCGTTCCACATCCACAGGACTGCCGAGGAGACGGGCGTGGCCAGGGCGAGCACGGCCACGGTCACCGCGAAGACCCGGCGTGCCCCGCCGAGCCGCACCATGTCGCCGAAGGAGCGCGCGGCGGTCGCAGCCGACAGCAGGACCGCCGTGGCGGCAAAGGCCAGGGCGACGCTGGGCCAGACGGGGGCGGGCGGACCGCCGTAGTAGGGCTCGACGACGACACGGCTGGTCAGGATGGCGACGAGGACCCCGAAGAGGGCCAGCGACCATCCGGCGGCGACCAGGACGCGGTTGCGCAGCAGGAGCAGCGAGCACAGGGCGGCGATGACGAACCCGGCCGTGACCCAGAACGGAGGGGTGCCGGGGCCGCCCGGCGAGAGCATGAGGAGCTGCTGCGGGGAGGCTCCCGGTGCGGACAGCTCCGGGCGGTGCAACCCGGCCTCCAGCAGCCACAGGGTGGGGTGCAGGACCAGTTCGAGCGACCACGGGAGCAGGAGCACGACCGGCAGCCCGAGTCCGATCGCGACGCTGACGTAGACGCGGCGGCCCAGGTGTCCGAAGGACAGGGCGACGAGCACCCCGGTGACCAGGGACAGCAGCCACACCATGGGCACGAACGCGGTCGCGGCCGCCAGGACCAGCCCGAGGGCCCAGGCGGCCCGGCGCGACGACCTCGGGGGCATGGCGACGAGCCGTACCAGCAGCAGTCCGAGAACCGGCATCAGGACGTGGACCAGGGCGGTCCCGAGGCGGCCCTGCGCGATGGCGCCCGTGGCGACGGGCAGCAGCGCGTACGCGGCGGCCATCCACAGGCGGGCGGGCCGGAAGCCCAGGACCTCGCGGGCGAGCGCGTAGGCGGTCGTGCCCGCGAGGGGGACGCAGCCCAGGAGGATGACGGTGACGGCCAGCCACGGCTTGCCGAGGGTGAGGGTGGACAGCAGGGCGAGGAGCCCGACGTAGGGCGGGACGGGACCGTCGGAGCCGAGCCCGCTGTCGGGGCTGCCCGCCAGGTAGAGGTCCCACATGTCCGCTGCGGTGCCGGCCACCGGGGGCAGCGCGCCCCCCGCGAGGAGGTCGCCCAACAGCAGGGAGCGCTCGGCGACGAGGGTGACCGCGGTGAGCCCGAGGAACAGCAGCGTCCCGGGTTGGAGGACGACCCTGCGCACGAAGCCGTTGCTGTCGGACAGCGCCTCGTCCTCGTCCTCGGCCGTCGGCGGCGCGGTGACGGCCTGGTGGCGGCCGGGGGTGTTGCGGACGGGCTCTCCGGACAGGATGCCGGTGACGCCGTCGTAGAACTGGCGCATCGCCACGCCGTGGGCGAGGAACGGCCGGATGGCGCTGTAGGTGCGGCGGCGGTCGCGCCGGCGCCGGAACCGGGCGCGCGCCAGCTGGAGGGGCCTCAGGTACACCAGGGTGATCGCGGCGGCCTCGTCCAGGGCGTTGGCGGGCTGCTTGATGAGCAGATAGGTCACCACGCGCAGCAGCGACGCCACGGAGTTGCGGACCAGGGCGGCCAGCATGCCGCCGAAGGGCAGGTTGGCCAACAGGACGAAGACCGCGTGGCGGCGGTCCACCCGGCGGGGGTGGTTCCGGGTGGCGGTGATGGGCCTGCGCCGGCGGGCGGAGGCCTCCGCGTGGTAGGCGACCGCGTCCGTGACGAGCAGGGCGCGCAGCCCGGCGCCTCCCACCCTCCAGCAGAAGTCGATGTCGTCGCGGAACAGCGGGAGCGCGGGGTCGAAGCCCCCGAGCCGGTCCCACACGTCGCGGCGGATGAGCATGCCCGCGCTGGACACGGCGAGCACCTGGCGGTTGCCGTCGTGCTGCCCGTGGTCGAACTCACGCTGTTCGAGGCCGGTCTCGCGGCGGCCCGCCCCGTCGATGGTGACGCCGATCTCCACCAGGAGGCGGCGGTCGAACCAGTCCCGGAGCTTGGGTCCCAGGACCGCGGCGCGCGGGTCCTGGTCGGCGGCGGCCAACAGGTGCGCGAGGGTGTCCTCCTCCGGCGTGAGGTCGTCGTGGATGAGCCAGATCCACTCCGTGGCGTCCTCGTCGAAGCCGCGCACGGCGATGCTCGCACGGGGAAGTTCCAGGGCGGCGCGGACGGCGTCGCCGTAGCCGGTGCGGGCGGGCAGGTCGACGACCGCGCCGGAGGGCAGGTACTCACCGAGGATGTCGGCGCTGCCGTCCGTGCTGCCGGTGTCCGCGGCGACGACGCGCTGGACCGGGCGGGACTGCGCGCGAAGGGCCGACAGCGTCTCGGGCAGCCAGCGGGCGCCGTCGTGGGACACGATGACCGCGGTGACGACGTGTCGGTCGGAATCGGGGTCGAGCACGGCTGTGGTGGGTTCTCTCCGGGAGAAGGGGCTGGACCCCGTTTCGGGTCCGCGTGGGTCCGACCCGTCGGGTCGGCGGGCGCGTGGGTGCGCCGGGGGCGGCTGTCGCGCGCGGGACATCACGATACGCCACCCGCCAGCTTTATGGGCCTATTCGTCTCACCCGGACGCGGCCCCGCCATATCGGGCTATTCACCCCCGCGGGCGTGTACGCGGCAATCCTCACCCGGGTCCGGAAGGGCCTGGAACATGAAAAACGCGCGCCCGGACTCGTGGCCCGGACGCGCGCCGTTGACGCCGGCGCTAGAGCATGTCCGCCAGGAAATCGAAATCTCCCCCAGCGGCTTTCTTCAGCCTCCGGCGCTCGCGTTCGGAGAGTCCCCCCCAGATGCCGAAGCGTTCATCGTGCTCCAGCGCGTATTCCAGGCACTCCGCACGTACCTCGCACGACTGGCAGACCTTCTTTGCCTCCCGGGTCGAGCCGCCCTTCTCGGGGAAGAACGCCTCCGGGTCGGTCTGCGCGCACAGGGCACGTTCCTGCCAGCCCAGATCTTCGTCCGAGCCGTGCGCCAGCGGGATGACCTCGCTCATGCGCACCTCCTGTAGCCCCCCATAGATGTACCCGACCCATTTACGTCCCCCGGGCCGGGTGGAATCCCACCTTGAAATTACACGCGCGCCGCTTGCTTGGAGTCAAGCGCCCTGCGTGGTAATCCACTGAATATCATGTCACGAACCGCCAACGGCGGCTCGGAGATGTCCGTTCTGTGGATTACCACGCAATTCACGGCCTTCCAGGGCGGTGGAGTGCGGGGAGCCCCGGTCCGGGATCAGCGCTTGTCCTCGCTGCCGTACCAGCCCTGCTGGTCGCCGGTACCACCCCGTCCCTGCTGGTCAGAACCGTATCCGGCACCGGAGCCGTACTGGCCTCCGTAGGATCCGCCGGCCTGCCCGGAGGCATCCGTACCGTTGTTCTCACCGGAGTTAAAGAATGGATCAACTTTACCCTCGGACGGAGCATCCTGCGCGGGCCGTCCCTGGTCGGCGCCCTGGTACCAGCCGTACTGGATGGCGTCCTGGGCGGCCTGATCGCCGACGACGGGCATCTGCTCGGTGCTCTGCGGCGCGTACTGGGACGGGTCGTAGGCCTGCCCGTACTCGGCCTGCTGCTGCGCGGACGCGTCGGCCTGCTGGCCGTACTGCTGCGAGGCGTCGTACCCCTGCTGGGCGCCGGTCCCGTACTGCTGGCCGTACTGCTGCGAGGCGTCGTAGGCCACCTGCTGCTGAGCCGGGTCGTAGGCCGCCTGCTGCCCGGACGCGTCGGCCTGCTGGCCGTACTGCCCGTAGGCCTGCTGGGCACCCGTCCCGTACTGCTGCTGGACCGCGCCGGTCCCGTACTGCTGGCCGTACTGCTGCGAAGCGTCGTAGGCCGCCTGCTGCTGAGCCGGGTCGTAGGCCGCCTGCTGCCCGGACGCGTCGGCCTGCTGGCCGTACTGCCCGTAGGCCTGCTGGGCACCCGTCCCGTAC
>NZ_JBHXQY010000067.1:31888-35163 GCF_042716955.1 Nocardiopsis sp. NPDC058631
CCGTACTGCTGGCCGTACTGCTGCGAGGCGTCGAAGGCCGCCTGCTGCTGAGCCGGGTCGTAGGCCGCCTGCTGCCCGGACGCGTCGGCCTGGAAGCCGGTGTCCTGCGCCGGGTACGCGGGCGGCGCGAAGGACTGCTGCGCACCGGTCGCCGGCGGGTACTGCTGCGGCGGGTACTGGTACTGCGGCTGCGGCGCGGCCCTGGGGACCAGCGTCGGGTCCCCGAAGGCCTTGAGCAGGGCGAAGCCGAGGATGCCGAGTACGGCGGCGGAGCCGAGGGTGGACACGAAGCCCGCGAAGCCCAGGCCGATGTTGTCGTTGGCGGCCGCACCGACGAACTCGGTGATGAGGTTGATCGCGGCGAACAGCAGGCCGACACCGCTCATGACCAGGCCGGCGAGCACGATCGGCGAGGCCGCCTGGCGCGTGCGCTCGCTCGTCAGAACGAGGGCGGCCGCGGCGGCCAGCAGCACCGGGACGTGGAGGCCGAAGAACGCCCCGCTCGCCCCGCCCATCGCTCCGGCGAAGGTACCCGGGTAGCCGGAGCCCGCGATCAGGTGGATCAGGCCCGAGAGCATGGACGCTCCCACCGCGCTGACCAGGACCCAGGCCCCGGGAAGGCGCAGGCGTTCTAGTGTTTCGTTGTTCAAGAGAGGTTCCCCTCTGCTGCTTCTTCGCCGTCGCGTCGGTGGAAGCTTGGCATATCGTCGGACTGTCGGGTGAATCGGCCGCGTCCAGGTGGAGGTGTGGGGACACCGGAGCGGGCCGAAGAGGTGAGATGGCGACCTGCACACCGGGGTTCACGAACTCCCGGTTCCGGAACGGTCACACGAGGGCCGCGAACCCACTGCGGGGCAGACGACCCATACACGCCCCCAGCCTGCCAGACTTGGACGCATGCGGATAGTCGTACCGGCTGGCGGTATCGGCGGCGCGCGTTTCCTCCGCGGTCTGAAGGCCGCGCTCGGGAACGGGGCACCGGCCACCGACGAGCAGATCACAGTCAACAACATCACCGTCATCGGGAACACCGGCGACGACATCACCCTGTTCGGGCTGCGGATCTGTCCGGACCTGGACACGGTGATGTACACCCTCGGCGGGGGGATCGACGAGGAACAGGGCTGGGGCAGGGCCGACGAGACCTTCACCGTCAAGGAGGAGCTCGCCGCCTACGGGATGAAGCCCACGTGGTTCGGCCTGGGCGACCGGGACACCGCGACGCACATCGTGCGCGCGCAGATGATCGCGGCCGGGTTCCCCCTCTCCGCGATCACCGAGGCGCTGTGCGACCGCTGGCGGCCGGGGGTGCGCCTGCTGCCCATGACCGACGACCAGGTCGAGACGCACGTGGTCGTGGACGACGGCGGGGGCCGCCGGGCGATCCACTTCCAGGAGTGGTGGATCAGGCACCGGGCCGCCCTGCCCGCGGAGCAGATCATCAGCGTCGGCGCCGACACCGCCAGGCCGGCCCCCGGCGTGCTGGCCGCCATCGCCGAGGCCGACGCCGTCATCCTGCCCCCGTCCAACCCGGTGGTCAGTGTCGGGTCGATCCTCAACGTGCCCGGTATCCGCGAGGCCATGGTCGGCAGGACCGTCGTGGGCGTCTCCCCCATCATCGGCGGGGCGCCGGTGCGCGGCATGGCCGACGCCTGCCTGGCCGCGATCGGCGTGGAGACCGGCGCGGGTGCCGTCGCCGAGCACCTGGGATCCGACCTCCTGGACGGCTGGCTGGTGGACGAGGCCGACGCCGGTACCGAGGTCGAGGGCATCGAGGTGCGCTCGCGCCCCCTGTACATGAGCGATCCCGCCTCCACCGAGGCGATCGCGCGCGCCGCGGTCGACCTGGCCGTGGAGCTGGCCGGGCGCGGGTCCGAGGGCGGGGCGACCCGGGAGTGAGCACCGAACTGCGGGTACGCGGCCTGAACGGTATGCCCGAGGTACGCGCGGGCGACGATCTGGCCGCCCTGGTCGCCGAGGCGGCGCAGGCCTCGGGAACCGCGCTGGCCGACGGCGACATCCTCGTCGTCACGTCCAAGGTGGTCAGCAAGGCCGAGGGGCGCTCCCGGCGGATGGACCGTGAGGAGGCCGTCGACGCGGAGACCGTGCGTGTGGTCGCCCGCGCGGGCCGCACCCGGATCGTCCAGACCCGGCAGGGCCTGGTCATGGCCGCGGCCGGGGTGGACGCCTCCAACGTCGAGCCCGGCACCGTCCTGCTGCTGCCCGAGGACTCCGACTCCTCCGCCCGCGCGCTCCGCGCCGGTCTGCGCGCACGCCTGGGCGTGAACGTGGCGGTGATCGTCTCCGACACCTTCGGACGCCCGTGGCGGGTCGGCCAGACCGACGTGGCCATCGGCGCGGCCGGGCTGTCGGCCGTCCAGGACCTGCGCGGCACCGAGGACACCCACGGCAACACGATGGAGGCGACCGTCAACGCGGTCGCCGACGAGATCGCCGGGGCCGGCGATCTGGTCAAGGGCAAGACGAGCGGTGTCCCGGTGGCGGTGGTCACAGGCCTGCGCGCGCTGGTCACCGAGGAGGACGGGCCCGGCGCGGCCGCGCTCGTGCGCCCTGCCGACGCCGACCTGTTCCGCTACGGGTCGCGGGACGTGGTCGCGGCCCGCAGGACGGTGCGCTCGTTCACCGACGCCCCCGTGGACCCCGCCGCCGTGCGGCGCGCGGTGGCCACCGCGGTGACGGCCCCCGCCCCGCACCACACGACCCCGTGGCGGTTCGTCCTGGTGGAGTCCCCGCAGACGAGGAAGCGGCTGCTCGACTCCATGTTGCAGGCGTGGGTCGCGGACCTGCGCGGCGACGGGTTCTCGGCGGAGCAGATCGCCAGGCGGACGCGGCGCGGCGACGTGCTGCGCGGGGCACCGTACCTGGTGGTGCCGTTCCTGGTCGCCGACGGCGCGCACCCGTACCCGGACGCGCGCCGGGCGGACGCCGAGCGGTCGATGTTCCAGGTGGCGATGGGCGCCGGGGTGCAGAGTCTGCTGGTGGGACTGGCGATGGAGGGGCTGGGTTCGGCCTGGATCTCCTCGACCATGTTCTGCCCGGACGTGGTGCGCGAGGTGTTGGAGGTGCCCCAGGACTGGCAGCCGATGGGGTCGGTGGCCGTGGGTCACGCGGCCGAGCCTCCCGGGGACCGCCCGCCGCGCGACCCCGGGGACTTCGTCACGTGGCGGCCCCCCGAGGGCTGGAACCGCCGCCTGGTGTACACCTTCGGCGGCGGATGCGCGGGCGGCTGGTACGTGCAGGGGGCCAGGACCGCC